>JBDUEO010000421.1:0-3347 GCA_040002335.1 Parafilimonas sp.
TTTTCAAAGCATTTGATAATAAACTTGCTTTTACAGGTTTCACTCCATCAACAGGAACAGAATTATATATTGGTGATGCCGGCAGTAATAATTTTATTGTTAGTACCGCAAATAACGATGTAGTTACAAAACCTGTTGTTGCTACATTGAATGCAAATATTTATCCTAACCCAACAACTTCAAAAACTACGGTAGAGGTATCAGGTAAGTTTAAAGAGGTTATCATTTCAATTGCAGATATCTCAGGCAAAATTATCTGGCACGCTGCTTACACAAATCAATCAGTCGTAAGTCTGCCAACCGATAAATTGACAAGCGGAACCTATGTCGTAACGATAAAAAGCCAGGATGAAATTAAAACGCTAAAACTCATAAAAAAATAAAAACGCAAAAGCTCCGGTAGTTGTATTTCTTTTTTTGTTTTAATAGAAATTATTTACAAAGTATAAAGTGAAATACAGCTACCAGAGTTTTAAAAATATTTTATTTACTAACCAGGGTTAAGCAATTTAAAAACTAATTCATTAAACAGAATAAAATATAAATTTCGAAAACAGCCATTTGCGGCGCGCAAAAAAAGAACTATATTTAATAGCAGCTAATCTATAAGAACACAATCATTTTCAGGTAGTAGATATTTTCTGCAATAGATAAAATAAATCAACACTCGCAGAAAACTAACAGGGAAACCATAATAATAACTGTATATGAAAAAAAGCAGGATTTTGCCAATTAATATTCCTTTAATCGAATTCATAAGAAGATTATCAAAATGCGGAAAGATTTCTGCAAGCCGGATATTTTTATTGGCGATCTATCTTGTAAAATTGATAGTAGTAATGCCTGCAGCCTTTTTACAATTTCTTATTTATAACAAGAGAATTAATAAAACATTCATTACAAAACAACCGGTTTTTATTCTTGGTCATTATCGCAGCGGAACTACTTACCTGCAAAAATTAATGTCTGCTGATTCGCGTTTTGGTTTTATAAATAATTATGATATTATTTGCCCCAATTCAAGTTTGTTATTTGGAAGATGGTTGCAAAAAGGTCTTCAGTTTGTTATTGATATTTTTAAGATCAGAACATCTTTTTATAACAACAAAATTTTGAATCTTGATGAACCAGCGGAAGAAGAAAGGTTTCTTATAAACAAAGGTTCTGCATTTACAAATTACTGGCGGTTTGTATTTCCGCGATGCTGGAATGCATGGCAAAGCAATTCACAATTATTAAAAGATGAAGATTATAAGAGACGATGGAAAAAGGAATATCTGCACTTATTAAAATTGATAACATTTAAAAACAACGGGAAACAGCTTATTTTAAAAAGTCCGCCAAACACGGAGCGCATAAAGTATTTATTAGAAATGTTCCCGGGTGCAAAATTCATTTACATATCACGCAGCCCATATCATGTATTTTATTCAACAATGAATATGTGGAAAAAGGCAATAACAAAATTTTGTCTGCAAAACATATCAGACAAACAAACAGAAGAAATTGTTTTTAGTGAATATGCGCATCTCATTGATCAATATGAAAAAGATAAACATTTAATACCTGCTAAAAATCTTATTGAAATTAGTTATGATGATCTTGAAGATGAACCGCTAATTGTGCTGAAAAATATATATGCTGAATTGAATCTTCCGGATTTTAAAAATGCACAGCAAGAATTCTCAAAACAATTTATACAGGAAAGGAAATATCAAAAATTTAAGTATGAATATGATGAACAGGTTTTTAGAAAGATAAAAAAAAGATGGGCGAAATATATTCATAAATGGGAAAGTAAAGCTGCTGATATTTTAGTGAACGAATACATGTAATTTAAACACAAGATTTTATGCAAACCATAACTATTTCTGAAAAAATAGATACAAGAATATCTCAACCGATTCCTGTGTATGCAGAAAAACAAAAGCCCCTGGAAATTTCTGCTTCGCCGATGATTACAGGCATACATAAATCAGTAATTAAATTCTGTATGTGGATGAATGTTTTGCTGTTGAATTTCATCTATTATAAAAATCCTTTCAAAGCTTTTAAGGCATTTAAAAAACTAAAAACATTACGTGCAAATTTTCGGGGCAATCAACCTGCAATAAAGTATGCAAAAAATAATGGTAAATACTATTTCACATTCAATGCACCAGGCTTTCCGTCAAAAGCATTTAATAATTATATACTTAAGAATATTAAGAAAAATGATGAAGTAAATAATGAAATAAGTTTAGATACACTTGTGTTTGGCATTACAAAAAAATGTGGTTATAAATGCGAACATTGTTTTGAATGGGAAGCTTTAAATAAACCTGAAACATTAAGCCGTGAAAATCTTTTGTCCATTATTCATTCGTTTCAAAATATTGGTATAACACAATTACAATTAAGCGGCGGAGAACCTTTAAACAGGTTTGATGATATTATTTACATTTTACAAAACATAACAAAACAAACAGAAGCCTGGATTTATACATCAGGCTATCATTTTACTGAAGAGCGTGCAGCCATATTAAAGCGTGAAGGTTTAGCAGGAATAATCATAAGCCTTGACCATTGGATTCCCGAACTGCATAATAATTTTCGCGGTAAACACAATGCATTTGAATGGGCTGAAAAAGCTGCTGCCAATGCAAGAGCAAATAAGCTTATTGTTTGCTTATCACTTTGCGCAACAAAAGAATTTATCACACAAAAAAATCTTACACAATATGCTGAACTGGCAAAGCAATGGGGTGTATCGTTTATACAAATATTAGAGCCAAGAGCAGTTGGTCATTATGCAGGTAAAGATGTTTTTGTAAGCGATCAACAAATACAATTGCTTGAAGATTTTTTTACAACATATAATTACGATAAAGATTATACAGCATATCCATTAATTATTTATCACGGCTTTTACAGCAGGCGCATTTCATGCGGCGGTGGCGGTAAACATTATGTGTATGTTGATACAGATGGCGATGTGCATAATTGCCCTTTTTGCCAGCGAAAAATATTTTCTGCTTTGCACGATGATATAAAACACAACCTGCATTTGATGACGATGAGCGGTTGCGGTGTTTTTAATACACCATTAAAAAAATAACTGTATGAAACCTGTAAATTATTTGATATTACTCTTTCTTCCGGCATTAGTTATTGCAGGATATTTTATAGGCGGATGCTTTAATTTTCTTGTTCCGGTTTGTTGTTTTCTCGCGTATCCCGTTGCTAACCTTTTTTTATCTTCTTCTGAAGAACATGCACATACACAACAAACATATTCTTCATCCGCTTATAAAAATATTGCGCTTGTTTTTGTGCCCGTTTTATTCCTGTTAACTGCCTGGTGTGTT
>JBDUEO010000422.1:0-3335 GCA_040002335.1 Parafilimonas sp.
ACTGTTTCCATGCACGTGTATGCAGGCTTTTCAGCAAAGGCAATTCAAAGAACAATTTATTGTCCATCACTTCATGATTTGCTGCTTGTTGAAACTGTGCACCGCTGCCAAACAAAGTAGCTTCGCCGAGTTCACGCACAAGGAATGCTTCGCGTTGCGTGAGGTCTTTTACATCAATATCAAAAATGCTTAAACACATTCTACAACCAATATCAACACCAACACCATAAGGTATTACAGCGTTCTCTGTTGCCAGTACACCACCAATCGGTAAACCATAACCATGATGCGCATCGGGCATTAATGCACCGGCAACTGCCACCGGCAATTTAGCTGCCTGGTACATTTGATGCATGGCACCTTCTTCAATTTGCTCTGCACCAAATACATTGAAATGAATACCTGTATTGTTCAATGAAATTTCTGCGCCTTCTGTTTTTTCTTTCGGCAACAATTTTTCTGCGATTGCTGAAAGCACCTCATCAGTTGCATAATCTTTTGGTGATTGCAATACGGCTTTTAATATGTCGAATGCTTCTTCTTTTGTGTGATGTTTAAAATGTTTTTCCATCACATTCATCGCTACAGGAATTACCGGGCTTTCGGGATAACCGAGCGCTCTTAATTCTTTGGCGGATATTTTTAACTTACTCATTGTTTATTTTTTTCTTGAACCACGAAGACACGAAGGCATTAAGTTACGCGAAGTCTTTGTGTTGCTTTGTGTCGTTGCGACTTTGTGGTTTTATTTTATGATTTTATCAAATGAGGATTGTCCGCATTCAACATTTTCATCAATTCATTTCTTGAAACCTGTCTTGCTTTTTTTAGTAATCCATTTATTGGATGCACATAAAATTTTTTACTTGTGCCGCATGAAACAATTTCCCTCTTTTTTCCCATCCAGTAATAATAGGCTTTCTTGTTTTCTATCCAAACATTTTCATGAACATAATCAGATACATGTTTAAAAACATGCAAACCACTTACGGTGTTTTTATCTAATTGTTTATTGAGTTCAGAAAAAGTTTTGTTCCATGGCCGGTTGCATCTTCTTTCCAATAACCGAAGCATTGGCTCGAGATTATCATTAAAATATCTTGACCCGCCTCCATGCTTAAATTTCATACTTTCATGTTGAAACGCGTGTTCAAAATTGTTTCGCGTAACCATGTTATTATAACCTTTCATTTGCTTTGATCGACTGCCGCGACGGTAGCACTCAATGAGTTCTTCATCAAGCCTTTTATCCCGCCGTTTCTGGCGCTTCTGCAACGAAGGTTTTAAATATTGTAAGTTGTCCATAATTTATTTTTTGAAATAGTTAGTACATAATTTTTCCTGTCGCTGTTCATCAGCAACTTTTTAATTTTTCTATTTCAATTCAAGGACACGCATATACTTTGTTTTTAAATTTTGTCTGAACCATGATTAAACTGATTATCAGATTAACATGAGTATGAAAAATGGTAATAAAAAACCCGGGCATTTATGTTGACCGGGCATTATTCTTTGCTGCGTATTCATCAGCAACTAATTATGTTCGCCCGGCCATTTATATAACATCGAATCATTCATTGATTCGTTTTTTATAAAGAATATGTTTTGCATTTTTTGAGTTTTGTTATTAGACGCATTTCTGTTGAAATTGCATACGCTTAAATGATTTATTTTTTTGTGTTACCAGCTTTGCTTTTCATGGCATCACGATTGTGGCCTCACTTGTGCTGTTGGAATGATTGGCAACAATGAATTCTATTTGATATTTTCTATTTTATCTATAAAAGTGGTTATTTCTTCTCGTTTTGTTTTGAGAAACTTACTTGACCAGTATAGTGTTTCTAAAATTATCGTAATAAACATAAGTGATCTTGGAAATGCAGTAATTGCTTTATCAAGGTTAGCAAGTTTATCTAATGGTATAACTCTTGATAATCCATAAAACATATTTCCAAAGTGATCATACTTTGAGTAAAATAAATAAGCATCATAAATACTTTTATAACTTTTCAAATCTTTCGAAGTCACCAAACTATTAAACATTTTTTGAGGACTTTTGTAAGCTTTCGTTTTAATGACAGGCTTGTTACCGTCATAATTATAACTTTTAAAACAATTTGGATTCATTGACACCAGATTTTTGTACATGTTTGACATTATATTTTTTGGTATCTGGTTTTCTAATGTTTCAAAATACTCCATTGTATTTCTTACACTATCACATAACATCATTAATGAAAACTCTTTTAAATCATAGTGAAGTTTTTGTGTATTGTCTAGATTTTTTTCATAAAGTTCCATTGCATTTAATACAATCAAATAATCTAATAACACAGATCGTATAATAATTCCTAATGAATAATCAACTTTGGTATTACTAAGGAAATGATTTAATAGTATTCTTAAACCTTCTGATGCAAAATTCAATCTATCAAGCATACACATACAGAACATGGTAATTTCATCTAATTCTGTTTTGTCGAAATGTTTTGTGATATCTTCTGATGTATAAATTACAAAATCGAGTCTTTTTAAAATATTTTCCATAATGTAGCTTTTTCATCAACCAAAAGCAGCGGCACACATCAGCACCGTTGCTGCATCTTAAAATTATTTTTGTGGTACAAGAATTTGTTTCAATTGTTCAATCAACTGTCGTTACAATTTACAAGTAAGATTGATGTATGAAGTTTATTTCTGAGAACCCAATCTATAATTATACATTCAAATGCACAAACACTTTTTTGCCAGCTTTCCATTCATTCTTCATCATTTGAATAATGATTATTGCATCTTCAATCAACACTTCCGCTTCATAAAAACTCCCCTGAAAAATTATCTTTTGTATAGTTCCTGCAACACCGCTTCCGGTTGCTATCAGTGCAAAATGTTCAGGTCGCATCATTACGTCATTACCATTGCTTTCAATACCAAACAACGCAGCGACATTTGGTTTCAATAAATTATATTTTCCAAATAAACCAGCTGCGTATTCATTCACCGGTTTATGATAAATTTCTTCCGGCGTGCCTTGCTGAATAATATTTCCATCCTTCATCACAATAATTTTCTCCGCCCAGGAAAGTGTATCATGCGGATCATGCGACGTAAGTAAACTTGTGATCTTTAATTTTTCTGTTACATCACTCAACACATCTTTTAATATGTTGGTATGAATGAGATCAAGATTTGAAAATGGTTCATCTAACACCAGCATCTTTGGAGATTTTATCAGCAACATGCATAGTGAAATTCGTTGCTTCTCTCCGCCGGAGAGCTCGTCTGTCCTGCGTTTCAGCAAATGACTAATTCTGCATATTTCAAAGAGCTGTGTT
>JBDUEO010000423.1:0-3334 GCA_040002335.1 Parafilimonas sp.
TTTTTCCTCCTCTGCAAGGCTTGATTGCAGATAATTATGGAGTGCAGTTGTCATATGTTGTGCCTTGTTTTTGTTTTATATTTATAGTGATCTATGGCATATTTTGTTCACGAAGGGAAAGCACTGTAAAACAAGATGCAAGGGTTTATATGTAGTAATACTGTAATCATATTCTTTCAATTTTATGATTTTATTGAATAACATGTTGCCTTAACACGGAATGAACAAGCACAATAAATTATGCGTTTGACAAACGGCTTTTTTATGATTTGAGCTTCGTAAGAATATCTATATAATTTGCACCAACAGGTAATGATGTTTTCTTGATCCAGACAGCATTTTTTTCAATTTTAATAATATATTTTTTTGCAACAATGTAAGAACGATGAATACGTACAAATGCAGAAACAGGCAATAACATTTCCGCTTCACTCATTGTTAGTCTCGATGTGATCTTTTTATCAGCCAATATAAAATCTATATAATTGCCATTACTTTCAGCATATAAAATTTCATTTAATTCAACACGGTGTTGCTCATATCCGCTTTTGATAAAGATGGAAGATGCAGCGTCATCATTGTTCATGTTTTTTAACTGATGTTGTTCCTGCGCTTTGTTGCATGCTTTTAAAAACCTTGATAAAGAAAAGGGTTTTAATAAATAATCAATTGCATCCAGTTCAAAACTCTGCACAGCATGTTCGCTGTATGCTGTTGTAAATATTACCATCGGCGGATTAGGAATAGATCTTATAAAATCAATACCTGAAATATCCGGCATTTTTATATCAAGAAAAATAAGATCGATTTTTCTTTGCGTAAAAATTCTATTGCTTCAAAAGCATTGGTAAAAGTTACTTTCAGCTCAATAAAAGGAATTTTTGCTGCGAGGTTTTTTATCACATCCAGCGCAATAGGTTCATCATCTAGGGCAATTACAGTAAGCATTCGGTTACTTTATTTTATTCGCATATTTTGTAATTCCATTTTAGAAAATTTTCATACCATTTACTCTGCCTGTTGCATCCACATCAAAAGTTACTTCTACGTCTTCATCATGCTCATCATAAAAATGTACATCATTTAAAGGATGCAGAAAAGATGTTGAACCCGTTTCGTGTGAATACTGTTATGTACTTCAAACAGTATTTCTTTTTCATTGCATTCAAGGTTTATTTTTATACATGACTTTTCTTTTAAACTGATGCCATGTTTAAAAGCATTTTCAACCAATGGTATCAATAACATTGGTGCTATTTTATGATTACAATTCTGTTCGCTGATATTGTCTTCGATTATTATTTCAGGAGAAGATTGTGTGCGCAGTTTTTGCAATGCAATATAATTTTTCAGGTATTCTATCTCTTTAGTCATTTTAATAAAATCAAGATTGTTTTCATGCAGCATAAAGCGCATCATATCACCTAACTTTTGAATGCCTTCTGCAGTGCGTTCCGCGTTTTCCTGCAAGGCAGTTCCGTACAATGTATTCAACACATTAAATAAAAAATGTGGATTGATTTGCGAGCGCAGAAATTGAATATCTGCTTTAGATTTTACCAATTGCGTTTCAACAATTTTTAGTTGCAATATTTTGTCTTTGTGTGATTGATAATACAACCATGTTATCGGCGTTGCAATAAATAATTGAACAGCCCAACCGTATAAAAAAGCAACCGGAGCTGCTTCATGAATAATCACAATTAAAGGAACCGAATAAAAAAACGATGTACTTAATAACGGAACAATTATCTTTTTACTAAAGAATGAATCATTCCCTTTTTTAGGAAACAGCCCATAAACATTAGTTATAAACGTGGCGGCAATTGCAGGAATAATTAAAAAGTAATAAACAAAAAATGTTTGCTCATGAATAAGATTAAATGCTTTTATAAAAACATACAGCGTTATTAATACTAAAACAAATAAAGTAACCCTGTTAAGAATTTCGGTATTATATTCTCTTTGTTTGGTAGCCGCAATTCGCCTTACAATTACTTCTCTTACAAAGGCGTATAATCCATACAAAACAATTATTGAACCGGCAGCAAAAAAACCTTCAGATAAATTTAATTGCGAATCAGGAATGTTGGGATTAAAGAATATTGAAAAGCCGGGATAATGAAACTGCCATTCATGTTTCAGGTAAGTTGAAATATCTGATACTGATCCTAACAATAAAATCAACAAAACAACTTGAATAAAAAGCCATGCATATTCTTTTATTTTTTTTCTTATTATGCCTTGCATTTTTACATTTGAAAAAGGCATTTTATTTTTTGAAAAACCTGCTTCAAATTTTTTTAGAAAAAATAAACGCGGAATTGTGTATAAATTGATCCAGAGATAACACAGGTAAATCGTTAAACCCAGGCTTATGTCAGGAAGGATTACGTTTTTAAATAAGCTAAATGGAACATTGTTTTGAATGAAGACATTTGCATATAAACCAGTAGAACTATAATAGATATTCCACAGGTAACCAACCAATATTATAACAGCATTTGCTGTAAGCAAAATAATCTCGTGCTGTCGCCATTTTATTTTCATAAAAAATATTTACAGCAAGATTAAATGATACTGTTAAGCGTATTTTTCTAAATGTGATTAAACCTGTGAAAAATGTTACAGATACAAATTGTTTGTGACCGGATGGGAATATTAATGAATCAGGCAAATAAATAATACTACTAAAAATAAAACAAGCCGTTTCTGTTGTTGGACAAAGGATAATTAAAATATTTGCTCTTTTACAACCAATGATAGTGGTCTTCCTTGTAATTTGCTACATATATCCGCTAAATATTCCTGTTGATTGTATCATCCGATTACAGGGAATAAGAATACTTCTTCAGACAACATGTTCAAAAATGAAAAAACCTTCAAACTCAATGATTTGAAGGCATTTAATACTTTTTGATAGTATTCCAGCGGTGAGGGAGGGATTCGAACCACTCCCCTATATCTTTAAAAATCAATTAATTAAAATTTGATAAACTCGTTAGGTACACGATTCGCTCAAGATTCATTTGCAATACACAAAGAACTTTTAGATTGAGTGAAGTTAGGTAAAAAATAATGAGGATAAATTGAAAACAGATATACACTTTCAACCTAATGTGAAGCCTTCAAGTTTTGTAAATATTCAGAAGGAGAAATTTTAAACTGTTTATGAAAATCCCTGGAAAAATTGCTGTTGAGATTATAGCCAACCATATTGGCAACTTCATTTATTTTATAAGTTCCTTTTGCTAAGAGTTCGGCTGCTTTTTTAAGCGCGAAAGATTTATAAGTTCATTAGGAGTAAGATCTGAAATACCTTTTATTTTTCTAT
>JBDUEO010000424.1:0-3330 GCA_040002335.1 Parafilimonas sp.
AGTAAAGGCGGCGCAGCTTGAATTAGGTATGATTGCAGAAGGATACAACGCCAGTAAATGTATACATATAACGAACACGGCATTAAACGTAAACATTCCAATTGCAGAAATTATTTATAACATTTTATGGCATCAATTATCACCCGCAAATGGCTTTGCAAGCATTGAAAATTTACTGCTATAGTTTATGCTGTTTCGCTAAAATCTTTTTTTGTTTTTAAGTTGCTTAATTCTGATTCAATAGTTTTTAAATCAAAAAATAATTTTTTTAATTCTTCAAATGGTCTTACATAAGTAAGTGCATCAAGAAAGGCTTTGTTGGCAATATTTCTTTTGCGTTGAAGTTGTTTTACCTGGTTTTGCATTTGTTTGGATATTTGTATCGTCATAAGGCGTTAATTAGAATTGCAATATCCGCAGCAACTAATAATTTAAGTAACAGTTTCAGACAAAAACAAAACCGTAAAAGACAAGATGTATCACTTGCAAAACCAGCAGGAATAAAATTGTTTTTTATTTATTGAAATTCATGAAACGCAACATCGTAATCTTTCAATTCTTTTAGTACAGGTTCGTATATGGCTGGCAAAACAGGAATGTGTAATCCTGTTTCAATAATTGTGTTTTCAAGTATTAGTTTGGCTGCAATGCCAAGCGGCAAGCCAACCGTTTTAGCCATTGCTGTATTAATATTATCGGCACCTTTTACAACAAGCAAAGATTTTATTACAGATTTTTTTTGATGTAGCTCGTATTCAATTTCATGCAGCATTACAATCATGTCTTTATCATTTGGCTGCAAACTCAATTTCATTTCTGCAATAAATTGTAGCACATCTGCAGCACTGCATAATCCTTTATTAATAAGTATTTCATCATTCAATCCTAAAAAAAATAATTGTTTTAAAGTAAGATTGGCTTCATGCATTTGCATTGCTACACTTTCGGCAGCGCGTGCTTTTATTTCATCTGCATTAAGCGTTGTTAGTTCACCTTTTTCATCAATAAGCATAAAATCATCATCAGGTTTTTCTCCTTCACTTAACACTTCCTGCTCTGCCTGCATAAGATTCATCAATTGCTCCATCATGTTTTTTGCATACTCAAGCCGCGTGCTTAATAATTTGGTAAGCCATTCAGTAAAGCCGTGTTTTTCAAAATGCTGTTTAAAAAATTCTGATATGGTTAACCTATCTGTTTCGTACACTTTATTTTCATCAGTAAGTTTAAGATCAACAATATTTTTCCAGCCAAAACAAAAATCAGGATGGCGTAATGTTGTACGCATAAATGTGCTTGCCTCATTTAAATTATATAACAACATATAAGCGAGTGAATCGCGGTTTGCATAGTATGCATACAACCCTAATTCCGGAACGTCAACGCTGCATTTTGCAGAAAATAATTGTTCATATTGTAATACAACTTCTTTATTATTTTCTTTATAAACAGCGCCGGCCTTTCCTGCCATAATTATGTTACGTGGATTCCAGCTTATTTTATAATGCCATGGATTATCGTCGCTTTCCGGCGCTACTAAACCACCGCAATGCGATTTAAAAGAAGTAATGGTGCCGCCCTGGTTTTTTATTGAATGAATCAGTTGCATTGCACTCATGTGGTCTATACCAGGATCAAGGCCCATTTCATATAAAAATAAAATTCCGCTTTCTTTAATTTGCATTGAAAGTTTTTTTATTTCTTCATCCACGTATGATGCTGTTAGCAAATGTTTTTTATATGCAAGGCAATCAACAGCAATTAAATAATGAAGCTGTGGGGGCATTAAAGAAATAATAAGATCTGCATTGCTTATGTATTTTTTTCTTTCATCACTATTGGTAACATCAACTGCAGCAGCATGTACGTTTTCCTGCGCTCCAACTTTTTGCTGCACGGCTTGCAGGTTATTGTCAGCAATAGTTACCTGCCAGTTTTTTTCTTTCGCGAGATGTTTTAAATAATTGATAAGAACGGTTGCAGATTTTCCTGCGCCAAATAATAATATGTGTTTTGAATTGTTTGCAACCGGCATCATTAAAAATTATACTGCAAATTTACGTTTTGTAAATAGAATTAATTATCGCCTATTACATATACATTGGCAGCATCAGAACTTACAAGCGAAATTTTAGAAGTTGCATATTGTGCATTTATATCTTTAGGCGTTTTAACAATAACATTTTTACCGGCTTTTAAATTGTGCAGGTATAAAGTTTCACCTTTTATAAACCTGCCTGATGCATCAAAATATTGCACATCAACCACAGCAAGATCAAGATGAATATCGCTTATATTTTCTATTTTTAAATCTGCACTTCCGTTGTTCATTTGAATATATTCCGGTACAGAAACATACGCTGATATCGATTTAACTTTAGTATTTTTAAAAGGTGTTCCATTGTTATTTTGTGCAGATGCATTATTTGAAATATCATCAGTATTTATTCTGCGGTTAACTGGCCTTGCATCTTGTGCATTTAGATCTTGTGTATTGTTAGTTAAAGGATCGTTGCCGGCAGTATTTAAAGAGGCGTTATTAATCGCAGGCACATCAATTTGCTTTGCATTATCACTTATTGTTTTTTGAGTTGTTGATGTTGCAACAGGCAAAATATTTTGCGCTGAAGAGATGTTGTTTTGCTGCTTTTCATTACCATTTTTGGACGATGTAAATTTTGTTGTGCTTGCAAAGCTTTTTCTGTCTTCAGCCTCATCACTTAAAGGCTGGTTTGCATTGTTTATATTCTGAGAATTGTTTACATTATTTTGCGCTGCATTATTTATTGATGAAGTATTATGAGTATTGGCAGGAATAGTATTTGTGTTTTTAATATTTGCAGGCAGTTCTGTTTTTAGAGTTGTTGCACTTAATACTGGTGCCGTTTCATTTGTATTATGCAGCAACCAATATGCAACGCTAAAAATTATTATTAAAGCAACAGATGGAATAATAAATTCAGAAGCTTTACCAAAAGCAAAACCTTTTTTTTGTCTTTGCTTTAAAATAGAATTTATATACCTGTCTTTTATAGCATCAAGCGGTTCTGAATATTTTGTTTCAAGTATTGGCGCAGCGTTTTTTTTATTTTTTGATGTTGACTGTAAAGCAACTGCGGTTTTTGCATTTCTAACTTCTACAGCCGGTGTTATTGTTTTTTCTTTTTCCCAATCAAGCCAAGCTTCTTTCCAGCTTAAAGATTTTGATGCCGATAAATGTGTTTGTTCTGTTTCAACAATTTTTTTATGCGGATTTTTTTTTGGTTCAGCAATAGTTACATCATTATAAGTTGATGCCGTCGTTTGTATTTTGCTCCATGCTGCTGATAC
>JBDUEO010000425.1:0-3314 GCA_040002335.1 Parafilimonas sp.
GCCGCCAGCATCCGTAAGCGGAATATCATTCCAGTAAATTTTTATATTTCTTACGCCAAATGGTGAACGCAATAAACTGCCCCGAATAGATAAGCGATAACTGCCCGGGCTTCTTTCCTCCATGCGTACACCGGCAACTGTATTTAAAACCGGAACCAATGTTTTATTATCGAAACGCTGTAATTGATTTTTATTAATGATTGCTACAACAGCAGGTGTATTTTTCCAGTTTGTATTGCTGCCAAATGCTGTTACAGTAACTGTTTCAAGCGTTGTTGTATCGTTAAAGTTTTTTAAAGAATCTGTTTGAGCTTTGGCTGAATTAAAAATAAAAAAGTAAAAAAGTAAAAATAAAAAAGCTTTTAAAAACCGGAAAGAAATTTTGAAATGGAAGCGTAAAGCCGCCATAAAAATATACAGCACAAGTGTTGCGACGCAAGGAACGATGCCATGTAAAACCAAAGCTGGTATCATAAAGTTTATAGCTTATAGTCTATTGTACATGACGAAAATATTTTACTATGAACTATTTGCCATGAACTAAAAACTACTTCTTCATATACATCACTTCCTTTACAAGATTTACGGTGCGGGGAACATCAGGAAGATACGCAGCAACAAGATTTGGCGCATAATGCATTGGTGCATCTGCACTGGTAATACGGCGAACAGGCGCATCTAGATAATTGAAACCTTCTTTTTGTATGCGGTAAGCAAGTTCACTGGCAACGCCGCACATTGGCCACTCTTCAGCCACAATTACCAAACGGTTTGTTTTCTTTACACTTTCCAAAACGGTCATCCAGTCTAAAGGACGAATAGTGCGCAGGTCAATTACTTCGGCATTTACATTTTCTTTTTCCAGTTCTGCAGCAGCGCCTAATGCCACTTTCATCATTTTATTAAATGAAACTATCGTAACATCTTTACCTTCTTTTTTTACATCTGCTTTGCCCAATTCAATATAATATTCTTCTTCAGGTACGTCGCTTTTATCGCCATACATTACTTCACTTTCCATAAACATAACCGGGTCTTCTTCATAACGAATGGCTTGTTTCAACAAGCCCTTTCCATCATAACCGTTGGAAACAGAAACCACTTTTAACCCGGGAATATTTGCATATATATTTTCAAATGCGGTAGAATGTTGCGCACCTAACTGGCCGGCACTTCCGCCCGGACCGCGAAAAACTATCGGGCAACCCAATTGGCCGCCACTCATTGCCCGCATTTTTGATGCTGTATTTAAAATCTGGTCAAGCGCAAGCACGGCAAAATTCCAGGTCATATATTCAATTACGGGGCGCAATCCATTTTGCGCAGCGCCAACACCTATACCCGAAAAACCAAGCTCAGAAATAGGTGTATCAATTACACGCTTTGGGCCAAATTCAGCCAACATTCCCTGGCTTACTTTATACGCGCCGTTATATTCAGCTACTTCTTCGCCCATTAAAAAAACACGCTCATCTCTTCTCATTTCTTCATTAAGCGCTTCACGTAAAGCTTCACGAAATGCAATTTGTCGCATAGATATTTTTTTGCGTGGCAAAAATAATGTTTAAAAGTTTAAGGTTTAAAGGTTTCATTTGCGGTACTTTCTTACGACTATAACTTTATAGAAAAAATCAGTAAAAAATTATCAATGACAATTCAGTTTTGTCGCTTCAAAATAATTACTAATTTGTATTGAAATGTTTCAGTTTGCATCAAGAGATAACCGAACCGCTCAAAGCCAAAATCAGGTTACTGCTTCGCCTAATTATTTTTTTAGACCGGCAACCCAAAATAGTTTTTTTATTCAAAAACAACCAGCACCCCAAACACCTGCAAAGCCTAATTTAAGTTCCGTAAGCGCTACAGATCCTGCAAGCCAAAAAACACATCCAACTTTAATAAATGCTGCTTTGCTTGCAAGCAGTAAGTACGGAAAATATTTGTCGTCGAAATTAAGTGGTGCAGGTGCTATTGACGCGAAAAATAAATTCATTATTGAGCTTAGCATTCAAAATTTTGTAAATAATTATAATAAGTGTTATGGAACAAATGTTACCACGCTTTCAGGAACCGAAGGTTTTTACTGCTCTTCTTCAAAAGAAATTCATTTAATTCCGAACGCTGACTTTGGAATGGCATTCCACGAATCTGTTCACAAATCTTCTGCGCTTGCGTCTGTAATACAGCAAACAAACTGGACCAATGAAGCACAATTTGCTTTTGATTTAAATGAAGGGCTTACTTCTCACTACACAAAAGAAATATTAGAAAAAGATTATAACATCAACAATTATATTGATGGATATGCAAGTCAGCGAAAAAAAGCTGGGGCGCTAATTAAAAGTTTGGGTGAAAGCGAAGTGGCAGCGTTTTATTTCAAATATAACTTATCAGGTATTCTGCCTAAGTTAGGCATTCATTTACCGTTTAAAGGAGATGTAAATCTTCCAATGATCAGTAAGTTAAAAAGCATGTGGTAATTCCTTAAGGCGCTTTTCGTTATTTATATGAATTCTTCGCTTCAATAAGTTTAATGACCATTCTTTACAACCTGCATTCTGCTTTGAGTATACTTTTGCACTGCTTAAAATTTTATAAAAATGATTTCCTGCCAATTGCTAAAAAAAATTACAACATGTATTCTATTGCTTTCTTTTATAAAAAACACAAATGCCCAACACAGTGATACATTAATTTATCCTGATGAAAACATTTTAAAAATATTCAGCAGTTAACTTTTAATGGTGATAATGCAGAAGCTTACTGGAGTTTTGATGATAAGCAAATTATTTTTCAACGCAAGAATGAAAAAGAAAATATTATGTGCGACAGAATGTTTATCGGCAACATTCCGCAAAATGGCGAAGCATTTCAGTTTAAGCAATTAAGCAGCGGTAAAGGCAGAACTACCTGCGGATATTTTTTGCCCGATGGTAAACATGTAATTTACGCATCAACTTATTTAGGCGGCGATAGTTGCCCGCCAATTCCGGATCGCAGCAAATATGGTAACCGTTATTTGTGGGCGATTAATGAAAGTTATGATATTTTTTTGGCAGATACTTCAGGCAAAATAATTAAACAACTTACCAAAACAAAAGGCTATGATGCTGAAGCAACGCTTTCGCCGGATGGTAAAAAAATGATCTTTACTTCTGTGCGCAATGGCGATCTTGATTTATATATTATGGATTTAAAAACAGAAAGAGTTACGCAAATAACAAATGAACTTGGTTACGACGGAGGAGCATGGTTCAGTCCTGACGGAAAAAAAATTGTATGGCGCGCAAGCAGGCCAAAAACGCCGGAAGAAA
>JBDUEO010000426.1:0-3305 GCA_040002335.1 Parafilimonas sp.
TGCATGTTTATTTATAAAACAGTAAGCGAGCCGCATGTTGGCGAGTTATCTTTTTTTAAAGTGTTTTCAGGTTGCATAAAAAGCGGAATGGAACTGGAGAATGAAAGCACGAACGTATCAGAAAAAATAAGCCAATTGTTTTTGGTTGAAGGAAATAAACGTACATCAGTAAATGAACTTTGCGCCGGCGATATTGGCGCAACATTAAAACTAAAAAATACGCATGTAAACAATACACTTCATGCGAAAGGAAAAAGTATTGAGCTCAATCCCATTCAATTTCCGCCACCAAATATGACCGTTGCAGTTGAAGCAGTAAAAAAAAATGAAGAAGAAAAATTATCTCTGGCATTACATCAGTTAAAAGAAGAAGACCCAACGTTGCTCGTTGAGTTTTCTCCTGAACTAAAACAGATATTAATTCATTGCCAGGGCGATATGCACCTTGCTGTTGCCAAATGGAAAATTGAACACAATTTTAAACTTGATATAAAATTTGAAAAGCCGCGTATTCCATATCGCGAAACCATACGCAAAGAAGCGGATGCAAGTTATCGCCATAAAAAGCAAAGCGGCGGTGCAGGCCAGTTTGGTGAAGTATATATGCGTATTGAACCATGGTATGAAGGCATAACAGAGCCACATGGTTTAAATATTCGTGCCCGTGAAACGCATGACCTTGAATGGGGCGGTAAACTGGTATTTTATAATTGCATTGTTGGGGGCGCAATTGATATGCGTTTTCTTCCATCTGTATTAAAAGGCGTGATGGAAAAAATGCATAACGGCCCGCTTACAGGTTCTTATGCACGCGATATTCGTGTGTGTGTATATGATGGGAAAATGCATCCTGTTGACAGTAATGATATTTCATTTAAGATAGCGGGTTTACAGGCATTCAGGCAAGCATTTAAAGATGCTGATCCGCAATTACTCGAACCGGTTTATAAAGTTGAAGTTATTTGTCCTGATGATTTAACCGGAGCTGTTATGGGTGATCTGCAAACACGCCGCGCTATTGTTGAAGGCATATATGCGGAAGGACATTTTCAAAAAATAGTATCTAAAGTGCCGTTGGCAGAAATGGATGGTTATTCATCATCATTGCGTTCATTATCACAAGGCCGTTCAAAATTCAGAAGTAGTTTTTTCGAATACGCACCTGTGCCGTATGAACTGCAAAGAAAACTGATGGACGAATACAGCAAAGCATCAAAAGAAGAAGTAATGTAATTATAATTATACATCATAAATCAAGCTGCTTAAAGCAGCTTTTAATTTGTATTTTATCATTAATATGCAATAAGAAATTCCGCAAACAGCATGACTTTTTATTGCATAATTTTTTGTACAATCTTCACTTCATCCGCCACAATACTGTCAATAATTTCAAACTCGTCAGTAATACTTTTTAGTTCACGTAAATTAATGCGTGTTTTAGTTTGCGCATCTTTAATGCCGGCTTCAATTTCGTTCTGTCTTTGTTGTAAAAGCAGTTGAACTTTATTTGTAATTGGTGCATTGCGGTTTGAAAATGCGGTACTTAAAACTTCATTATTCAGTACACAAATAGCGCGTTTAAATTTATCATTTACATTTCTTATTAAAGCATCAAAATCTTTTTGATTGAGATCGTCATCGTATCTTTTTAATACAGCAGACAGCGATGCAATATGTGCTGTAAGAATATAACTGCTTGCAACAAACTGGTGGTAAAATGCCAGCTTTTTATTCTTTCTTTTTTCTGAAAGCGTACGCCTGAAATTATCACTTAAATTAGCCAGCGCAACAAAGGCTTCTTTTCTCGCCGGTTTATACATAGCCTCATTTTTTACTGATGTTTTTAATAAGGCTGCAACAGCATTAAAATATTTTTTATTGGCTTGCAGCAAAACCGCAATTAATTCTTTTGTTTGTTGATATTCCCACACAGGAAAAACGAGCAGTGCAATAACAAAAGCTATGGCACAACCAATTATAGTATCAATCAACCTGTCTGTAATAACAACAGTAAAATTTAAGTTATTTAAAAAATGAAAACTTATTAAAACATAAATAGTAATGCATACGCAGCTTATATAATAATTTAGTTTTAATAAACTGTAAGCAATTACCATAGTGCATATCAATATTAAAAATTCCAGTGTACTGTTTTTAATAAAATATAAAAATGTAAAGCCTAATGCAACGCCCGTAATCGTTCCAAGCAAACGTTGTTTATTGCGTGTTCGCGAAATGCTGTACGCAGGTTTTAAAATAATGGCAATCGTAAGCAATATCCAATAGCCATGGCCAACCGGAAAGAAAAAGGAAATGCCGTAACCAATCAACAAACCAATGGTTACTCTTAATGCATGTTTAAACTGGCTTGATGAAAACGTAATATTTTCAATGAGCAACGCTGGCGAAATTTCGGTTGATTTTATTTTTGGTTCTTTATCTGCACCGCTCTTATATTGCCTGGTTGACATTTTTTCGTAGCCGGAAAAATGATGCAGCCTTTTAATTCTTTCGCCAACATCCTGCAACGCAAAAATTATTTGCCGCAGTTTAATAAAAACAGCAAGCGTGTTTTTGTTAAGCTGCTTTTTTCTTTCAGCAACAAAAGCAGTAAAAAGCTGTTGCAATGTTTGGTCAATATCAATATGCGAATAAGAACGTTGATTGAACTGTATTGCGTAACCAACGGCATTTAATTCTGTACTGAAATTTTGTAAAGTTTGCTGAACCTGCAACAGTATTTCGGTATCGTTAAATTGTTTGTATATATCTGTATAATCCTGCTGTAATGAAATTAAGTTTTCAAACAAATCAATACTATCTAAAAACATCATCATCATAATTCTGCCTTTTACGGTAGAATCAATAATCATTTCACGTGTGCTTAAAAGCGTTTCGCGCAAACTATCCTGTTCCTGCTGAATAGTTATTTGTTGTTGCCTTAAAAGGCTGAATAAATACTCTTCATCGCGTGTTGGTTTAAATAAACCTGAGAGCGTTGATACGTTATCAGAAATGGTGCGCAGGCTTTCGCCCAATTGCAATTGTATATAACGATAAGGCCTTAAGCGATGCAATATCAAACTCATTACAAAATAGCAAGCGCCACCTGCTGTAAACAACAATCCATTAAGCCAAACACTTCCAAAACTTGCCTTGCTGTCAATACTAAAAATAAAAACAAGCAAGGCAATTAAGCCAACAGAATTTGCGCGGTTACCATAAATTCCAATTAATGAAAAAAACATTCCAAACAACACAATAAACAGCGTAATAAAAACAGGATTATGGTTTAATGAAATGGT
>JBDUEO010000427.1:0-3285 GCA_040002335.1 Parafilimonas sp.
GCACCATAAAACAGATCTATCCAAACATATTCGACTGGCTGCAAATTCAGGATGTAAACCGCAATGTAATATTTACTGTAATGGCCATTGTTGCTATCATCAATTTAATAACCTGTCTTTTAATTTTGATTTTAGAACGCACAAGAATGACGGGCATTTTAAAAGCGCTTGGCACACGCGATTGGACTATTCAAAAAATATTTTTATATCACGCAAACATGATAGCGTTGCGCGGCATTTTTATTGGCTTGTTCGTTGGTTTGGGAATTTGTATACTGCAACAACAAACAGGGTTTATAAAAATGAACGAAGCTGCTTATTATGTTTCAGAAGCGCCGGTATATATTATTTGGTGGCAGGTTGCCGCAGTTTGTATTGCAACTTTATTGGTTTGTTTTCTTTCGCTGCTTATTCCAACATGGCTTGTAAAAACAATTCGTCCGGTAAAAGCAATACAGTTTAGATAAATTTTTTTGGTTGCCGGCAAATATTTTCATGCCTTTTACCGTACATCAATTATTAGCTTCAGCATCATTGCTCATTTTCATTATTAATTGAAACAGCAAAATAGTTTTACAATTTTATAGCAGCAATGTTCGTAATAATGTAAAGTATAAAACTAATTTTGTTATGTATCAAACCACATATTTATGCGCACAGCGAAAGATATTTTTCAGCAAAAAGGCACACAGTTCAATTCAATAAAATTTGATAAAACTGTTTTGGAAGCAATTGGTTTAATGAAAGCAGAAAATGTTTGTTTTTTTATTGTAAAAGATGCTAACGATAAATATCTTGGTATTTTTTCAGAAAGAGATTATACGCATAAAGTAATACTTGAAAATAAGCAATCATCTACTACCAAAGTAAGCGAGATTATGACAGCCAATCTTGCCAACGCATCGCTTGAAGATTCAACCAGTAAATTAATGTTGCTGATTAATAGTTCTAAAGCACGTTACCTGCCTGTATTTGATGGTAATAATTTTATAGGCATTATTACCATTCATGACCTGATGCGCGAAGCAATGCTTGACTATGAAAAGGGCAAACAAAACTTAGACGCTCATCAAAAAGAGTTCTTAAAAAATCATGGCATGTAATTATTTATCGGCCGTAAAACCAGCCGCAATATATTCCTGGTTTAAGCGTGAAATATTCATTACAGAAATTTCTTTAGGACAGGTTGCTTCGCATGCATTTGTAAATGTGCAAGCACCAAAACCTTCTTTATCCATTTGATTTATCATAGATACCACGCGTGTTTTACGTTCAGGATTTCCTTGTGGTAAAAGAGCAAGATGCGCAACTTTTGCAGATACAAATAACATTGCTGAACTGTTTTTACAGGCGGCAACACAAGCGCCACAACCAATACATGCCGCTGCTGCAAAAGATTTATCTGCATTTTCTTTTTCAACAGGTGTTGAATTAGCATCAACAGCATTTCCCGTATTCACAGAAATAAAACCACCTGCTTGTATAATTCTATCGAATGCAGAACGGTCAACAACCAAGTCTTTTATAACTGGAAAAGCTTTTGCACGCCATGGTTCTACAACAATGGTATCGCCATCTTTATATGCACGCATGTGTAACTGGCAAACTGTATTTGCTTTCCATGGGCCATGAGGTTTACCATTAATATACATGGCGCAACTACCACAAATACCTTCGCGGCAATCATGATCGAATGCAATAGGTTCTTTGTCTTCAGTAATCAGTTTATCATTCAGCACATCAAACATTTCAAGGAAAGACATTTCAGATGAAATGTTTTCTACTTTATAAGTTTCAAATTTGCCTTTCGATTTGCTGTTTTGTTGCCGCCAGATTTTCAGCGTTAAATTCATTGTATAATGTTCCATGCTTATGCAGTCTTTTTGCTTTTCAAATAATTCAAATAATTTTTTTGCCGGATTTTTAAAGCTTTTTCAGGCTTTTGATTATACCAGTAAATCCATGCATCCAATGATTTACCAGATCTTAATACAACACGATCTTTTTCACGATTAAATTCATTGCCTTCATATTTGTCCAATATTTTAAAAACTCTTTCGGGATTAGATATCAGAAAAACATCTCCAATAACTTCATTAGAATTATTTTCTTTAATTGCGCCAGGATATTCTCCAAGATCATATAATGATGCATCAACCTTTGCTTTACCTACATATTCCAAATCGCTCATCACCTTATCTTTTAATTTCAGGTTATAGCCGTTTCGCAAGGTGCCATATACAAACAAATAATTTTCACCATTCATCTTACTTTAATTTTTTAAGTAAAATACTTAATTTCTCAAATCCATAATCTTTTCTTTCTATCCAATTAAAACAAACATCTGAAGTTTTTAATTTTCTTAAGTAGTAGTCGAATAAATTCAACACGTCTTTTTCTTTTAACTGACCTTCTGATTCTAAAGTTGCGATGAATTCAAAAAAATTTAAGTAATCAGTAAACTTTTCATCTGCTTCACTTAGCGCATTATCTGTCAAATTTATTTTTGTACATATTTCACCTGATTCAATCCATCTTCTTATTTCTTTATAATTTTCATTCTCATAAAATTTTTCAAATAATGTTCTTAACCATTCTGCGCGTTTAGTTTTTGTTTGATTTCTATAATTTAATGCTGCTATTATAACCCCAATTGCAACTGTTATCTTTGAGATTACTTCAACCCAATCTTTAAACAATTGACTCATAAATTTTATTTATAACTCCGCTGCGTTGGCTTCACTAAATCATACTCCAAATCCTCTTTATGTAATTCCCAATTGCTTTCATCTTTTAATTCCCACGCAGATACATACATAAAATTTTCATCATCACGTAAAGCTTCTCCCTCGGGTGTTTGATATTCTTCGCGAAAATGTCCACCGCAACTTTCTTCACGCTGTAATGCATCAATACATAATAATTCTCCCAACTCAATAAAATCTGCAACGCGACCTGCTTTATCTAATTCAGGATTAAATTCATCAACGCTTCCAGGAATTTTTACATTGCTCCAGAACTCTTTTTTTAATGCACGTATTTCTTCAATTGCTTCTTTTAAACCTTGTGCATTTCTTGCCATTCCGCATTTATCCCACATAATTTTCCCCAAACGTTTGTGTAAACTTTCAACCGTTTCAGAACCCTTAATGTTCATTAATTTATCTATGCGCGCTTTTACATTTTTTTCTGTTTCTTCAAATGCCGGGTGTGTTGTCGGGATGTTTTCTGTACGAATTTCATCTGCCAAATAATTTCCTATTGTATATGGAATAACAAAATATC
>JBDUEO010000428.1:0-3282 GCA_040002335.1 Parafilimonas sp.
AAATGGTTTTTAAATTATTGAACGGCGCTTCATCACCCATAAATTGTGCAAGAAAAATTGCAGGACCTTTAAGTGTTGTCATAGAAAACCCTCCTAAATTTTATTTTAATTAGAACCTGTATCCATAAATTTTATCCTTAAAATAATTGATTGTGTAATTAATTAAATAGCAAAGTGAAAAAAATAAAACTATTGAACTGATTATAAGATTGTGAAAGATAAACCAAACAAAAATATTCGGTATAATGAAAAGTAAAATAATAATGTGAATTGATAATACCGAAGAGAATTTCAAATGTTTTCTATAATAAAGGAAGCCGAGTGGCCTTATATATTTATTGTAAACGACATTACTTTCTTCTTTACTTAAAACGTAATGTTTACTCTCAATTATTGTAATGTATTGTTCTAACAATTCAGTGATTTTATTTTTTTCTTTTTTGGTTGAATTATAATAATGAATAAAATTTCTTAATGATTTAAAATGGATATACTTTTTCTCTCCGATTGAAGTATGCTCATATATCTCTTCAAGTTTTTTTTTAAAATCCATATAACGATTATATGACAAAGGTTGTCCACTTCTTATCTGATTGACCCGAAGCCACTACACAATCAATAAACGCCATGCCTCTTACACCTTCATCAACTTTTGGATAATCCATCATGGCTGCCGTTGGTTTTTCACCATTCATTTTTGCCATTAAACTTTGCGCAAAATTGCGGTAGATATTTGCGAATGCTTCCAAATAACCTTCAGGATGGCCGCCCGGTGTTCTGCAATTTGCTTTGGCAATATCACTTAAATAAGGCTGACCGGCACGATAAATTTCTGCAGGTTTATCTAACCATTTTACTAATAAAGTATTGGGTTCCATCTGCGCCCATTCAATACTACCAAGCTCTCCGTAAATACGAATCTTTAAAGCATTCTCTTCACCGGCTGCAACCTGCGAAGCCATTAAACAACCTGCAGCGCCGTTATCAAATTTTAATAAAACATTTCCATCATCATCAAGCGCTCTGCCTTCAACCATAATATTTAAATCGGCACAAAGCTTTGTAATTTTTAACCCTGAAATATATTCTGCAAGATGCCAGGCATGTGTTCCAATATCTCCCATGGCGCCGGCCTTACCACTTTTCTTCGGGTCTGTTCTCCATGCTGCTTGTGCATTGCCTTCGCGTTCGCTTAATTTACTCAACCAGCCTTGCGGATATTCAACCCATATCTTTCTTATTTTTCCAAACATATTTTTTGCAAACATTTCTTTTGCCTGTTTCACCATTGGATAACCGGAATATGTATGCGTTAAGCAAAGTAATAATCCTGTTTCTTCTACTTTCTTTTGTAATTGCTTTGCTTCATCTAAAGTAAATGTCATTGGCTTTTCAACCACTACATTAAAACCATGTTCAAGCGCCATCATCGCCGGCGCAAAATGCATAAAGTTTGGCGTAACAATGGTAATAAAATCAATGCGCTTATCTGCAGGCATCTTACTTTCTTTTGTTATCATCTCTTCATAATTCGTATAAATCCTGTCTTGCGGCAGAAACAATGATTCACCTGAATCCTGTGCAATGTGCGCATCATGACTTAATGCGCCGCAACTTATTTCTATCAATCCATCCATGTTGAAAGCGAGACGATGTATAGCGCCAATGAATGCATCTTTTCCGCCGCCAATCATGCCCATTCTTAATTTACGATTTATCATTGTATTAATTTAAAGTGAAGAAAAAATTAAGTGTCATACTTACAATTGTAAGTTTATCAGCACAAAATAACAGTATGTAAAAATATTTACAGAATTCGATAAAAAAATTTTCGTTTTTTATTTTGAAATATAATTATCGCTACATTAGCGCCTATTGTTTTGAGCAAATAACTTTCCTGCAAAAAATTCTAACGAACTATGTCAACAATTAAACGTAATCAATTATTCGTTGCAAGTTGCTTGTCGCTTTTAGTTACCTCGCTTTCTTTTGGCATACGTGCCGGTCTTTTAAATACGTGGTCGCATGAATTTGCATTAGACCAGAAACAGATCGCAATTATTATCGGCACAGCATTTTGGGGTTTTCCTTTAGCGATTGTAATTGGCGGAGTAGTGGTTGATATTATCGGCATGAAAAAATTATTATTCGGCGCATTTATTTTTCATGCATTAGGCATTTTTCTTACCATTACTGCTTCAGGTTTTTGGCCACTTTTTATTTCAACCTTATTAATAGGAATGGGAAATGGTTTGGTTGAAGCTGCCTGTAACCCTTTGGTAGCAAGCCTTTACACAACAAACAAAACAACAAGGCTTAATTATTTTCATTTATGGTTTCCCGGCGGTATTGTTATAGGCACATTGATCGTTCGCTTTTTCGGCATTAGTATTCCTGATACAATTTATTTATCAAACTGGCGCGTGTTAGTCGGTTTAATGTTTATTCCAACTGCATTATATGGCTTCTTATTTTCTAAACTTACCTTCCCCGTTACAGAACGCGTGGCAAGCGGTATAAGCACCGGGCAAATGTATAGATCGCTGTTTAAACCATTATTTATAGTGATGATAATATTGATGTTGGGTACAGCGATTACCGAATTATTTACCGGGCAATGGATTGATGTTTTATTGAAGAATGTTACTGATAACGCTATATTATTATTAACGCTTGAAACGGGCGTAATGGTTTTAGGCCGCGGATTAGCAAAGCCTGTTGTAGGCAAACTTTCGCCGCAAGGTGTTTTGCTGATGTCTGCAATTCTTGCTTCGTTAGGTTTATATTTATTAGGACATTCAACCGGAAATATGTTATTTGTTGGTGCTATTGTTTTTGGAATGGGCGTTTGTTATTTCTGGCCAACCATGATTGGTTTTGTTGCAGAAAATTTACCCGAAACCGGCGCTGTTGGTTTAAATTTTATGGGCGGCGCAGGCATGTTCGCGGTTTCTGTTTATATGTTTTTTATGGGTGGATTTTATGACAAACTTGTGGCTGCACAATTACCTTCAGGTGCTGATCTTGCCGCTTATAATTCAGCGCCCGGCGGTTCTGATATGGCAAATGCTTTAAACAATGCTAAAGCGCTTGCCGGCCCGCATATTATCAATACAACACTCGTTATACCATTAATATTAATCGCAGCTTTTGCGTTATTGTTTGTGTATATGCGATCAAGAAATACAAAACCGCTTTCAGTTGCAGGTACAGCTATTGCTAACCCTTATGATGATCAATAATGACAGATAGAAGAACAGTTATAAAAAATTTGGTAGCAGG
>JBDUEO010000429.1:0-3272 GCA_040002335.1 Parafilimonas sp.
CGCCAAGTTTAATACCTTCAATGCTAAGCAAATAATTTACGAGGCCTTCGGTATCGCCGGTTTGAATTTCATACTTAATAAGATCGCGTTTAGAAATTGCCATAATTGCTGTATTATATTCATACAACACTTCAAGCCGGTTTAATAAAGCATTACCTATAAACCGAAGCCTGTTTTCTAAAAAATTATCATAAATATTATCATGAATAATGTTATGTTGTAAACCAAGCTCTTTTAAATGGGCAACTGCTTTATGTGTTTCTGCCGATGTTATGCCAAACCGGAAAGATCCTGTATCTGTCATAATACCTGTATAAATACAAGCGGCCATGTTTAGGTCAAGCTTATCTGCAAAAGGTGAGCGTACAATAAAATCGTACACCATTTCGCAGGTAGAACTTTTCAAAATATTACTTTCGCCATAATCAAAATGTTCTTCAGCCGGCTGTTCATGATGGTCTATTAAAACTTTTACACTTTTTGCACCAAGCAATAATGTTTCCATTTTTTTTGTGCGGTGCATGCTGTTAAAATCAAGACAGAAAATTATATCTGCATTATTTAAAAGCGTTGTACTTTTTTGCGTGTTTAATTCGTAATCCACCACTTCGTTACAGCCAGGCATCCAGTTTAAAAACTTTGCCCAGTTAGTGGGGGAAATTACGGTTACATCATTATTAAGGCTTTTTAAAAAATGATATAACGCAAGCGAAGAACCCATTGCATCGCCATCAGGCTTCTGATGCATTGTAATAACAATGTTTCTTTTGCTTTGTAATAATGCGTATACATGTTGTAAAGACTGCATAGAAAGGCGGCAAAATTGCGGCTTTAATGGCATACATTCAAATGAATTTTGATTTTAAAAGATACTATAACAATTTTCTAATTTTTAAACATCCGCGAACACTTACTTTTGCCGCCAATTTTTAAGCTATGAACAATATAACATTTACTATGATAAAGCCTGATGCAACAGGCAAATCAGATACCGGTGCTATTATAGACCGTATTGTAAAAAATGGTTTTACTATAAAAGCCATGAAATGGATAAAACTAACAAAACAGCAGGCCGGCGCTTTTTATGAAGTACATAAGGAAAGGCCTTTTTATGCAGAACTGGTTGATTTTATGTGCAGCGGGCCGATTGTTGCCGCCGTACTTGAAAAAGAAAATGCTGTGGCTGATTTTAGAAAACTGATTGGCGCTACAAATCCTGCACAGGCAGATGCGGGCACTATCAGGAAAGATTTTGCTGCTTCCATTGGTGAAAATGCCGTACATGGCAGCGACAGCGATGAAAATGCGGTGATAGAAAGCAATTTCTTCTTTTCTGCTTTAGAAAGATTTTAATTAAAATGAAGAGAAATAGTTTGGAAATAAAATTTTCCACTATCTTCGTTTTTTAAGGGTTTAGGGTTGAAAAAAGGGGCGGTGATTCTTCACCAGCCCCAATTTCTTTTTAGCACCTTAAGGTTTTGTTTTTACTACATTTTATTCTTTTATAAATTTCTTTGTAATAACGCTATTGCCTGTTTCAATCTTTAAAATATAATTGCCAGTTTTTAAAGAAGCAATATTTAAGTTATAAGCAGTATTGTTTGCTACAGCCTGCAATTGTACATTGCCTGTAAAATCAACAACCGTAATTTTTACTTTTTGGTTTGATGGCAGGCTTTCAATATACAAAATGTTTATTGCAGGATTGGGAGAAATTTTAATAGCATCTTCAACAGCCGTTACCGCAATTACATTTGAATAATTAACTGCGCCGATTACACTGGTTGTTTGCAAACGATAATAATTATTGCCGCTTAAAGGCAGCACATCGTTGTACGTTAACGCCGAATTATTATTTGCATTTATTCTTGCGATTGAACTGAAATGGATTCCGTCGTAACTGCGCTGTACAATATAACTGCTTATACCATTTATATTATTCCATACAATGCCATTATGATGTTGTAACCAGTGTTTTATTTTTGCAACAATCATTTGCCGCACACCTGATTGATTGTATGCAGCTAATGAAACATCTGTTGTGTCGTAATTATAAGATTGAGAAGTGCCTGAAGCGATTATACTGCTGTCTCCTCCTTGTACTCTAACGCCATAAGCTATATCATACATGCCGAAACTCGTTATGGTTGTACCGCTTGTTCCAAAAGATGAATCAAAACTGCCATTGGTCTTTAATCTTACCAGTAAGTAATTAACAGTTGTATCAGTTGATAAGTTTCCGGATATTATAATTTTTCCATCGGTTTGTAGAACTGCATCATTACCATACGCCGTGTTATTAGCATATTGTAAAGTGCTTTTGCCATTAATGCCAAAACTGCTGTCAAAATTTCCATTGGTTTTATATCTTGCTACAGCAACGTATTCATGTATAAAGTCAAAATGTAAACCAGTACCACCTATCGCTATTATTTTTTGATCCGGTTGAATAATGATCTTTGAGATTTCATCAGCGTTTGCACCATAATCTGTATATACAAACCCACCGGTGCCAAAGGTAATATCATTGGAGCCATTACTATTATATCGTGCAATTACAAACATTGAAATACTGCCACCTTTAATGCCACCGGCAACAATTTTACCATCTGATTGTGCAGCAACTGAAGCAATAGAAGATAACTGGTTAAAAGTTGAGATTACTTTTCCGTTATTGCCATAGGTGCTATCTAATGAGCCATTCGTTTTTAGCCGCACAGTTAAAAAATCAGAGTTATTATAAATTCCGCCTATAATTATTTTTCCATCTTGTTGTAAACAAACTGAATTACCGGTTTCGTCTGTCCCAAAATCTAATAACACTTTTCCATTATTACCAAATGTGCTATCGAGTTTGCCATTTGTTGTAAGCCTTGCAGCAACAACATCATAGTTCTCATCAAACATGCCTGTTTCTCCATATCCGGCAACAACAATCTTTCCGTCTGACTGAATTACAACGCTTCGTGCTTCCTGGATATCATATCCAAAATTTATGACTACCTTCCCATTATTGCCAAAGCTATTATCCAATTGCCCACCCGGTAAATAACGTAAGATTAGATATCCGTCAACTCCGATAGAATCATAATTACCTACAACTACCGCTTTATTATCGGTTTGCATGGCAGAAGCAGTAGATGTTGATTGTGCATTATTGTAACCGGTAAGCACCTTACCGCTATCGCCAAATTTTTTGTTTAACGTGCCGGGTTGCCCGGAAGATGAATAAATGGAACACCAAACAATAAATAACGTAAAAGCAGTTTTCA
>JBDUEO010000430.1:0-3226 GCA_040002335.1 Parafilimonas sp.
TGGGCGCTAAATCCATGATAGTTGCAAACGCTGTATCAATATTATTTCCTTGTTGCTGATATGGCATTTTAATAATCATCGGTCCATGAATACCACCCTCTGCACTATATCCTTTATAAAAACTATTTACAGCACTTGACGCATGCGCCCATTCCGAACCATAAGCAACAAACGAATTAGCCGTGCCCATGTATGGATATGGATTAAGTTTATCAGGCGTTGCGTTTATATCAGCAGATGATGGCCCGTTATCAGATAAAAAAACAAATAGTGTATTATCGTATTCGCCAATTTGTTTTAAGTATTGAATGAGCCTTCCAATATTAGTATCAAGGTCGTCAATCATACCCGCATAAATTTCCATTTTTCTTGCTTCTATCTTTTGTTCGTCTTTATTAAGCGATTTCCAACGCTGCAAAGGAGTAGTTGAAATATTATAGAAGTCTCCTTTTACTGCCGGAAGTGGTGGCAACACAACATTGTTTGCAACCATACTTTTTTTCTTCAATTCATTAAAGCGAAATGATCGCAAACTATCGTAACCAATATCATATTTGCCATGATATTTTTCAATAAATTTTGATGGTGCCTGTAAAGGCCAATGTGGTGAAGTATATGCAGCGTATAGAAAAAATGGTTTATTATCTGTTCTGTTTTTTTCTATAAAACTGATGGCTTTATCAGTATATAAATCTGTTGAATATTGTCCATCCGGATATTTTGTGTAATGATCATCTTCCCAAAATTGAGTATTGCGTGTATCCGGAAAATAATGATCGGAATAAGCATCAAGCAAAGCAAATGATCGTTCAAAACCTTTTGCATAAGGACTTTCATCTGGTGTTAATCCAAGATGCCATTTGCCTGAAATATATGTATGATAGCCCGCATCTTTTAATAACTGCGCAACACAAATCACTTTATTATTTAAAAAACCTTCATAGCCCGGCTTACCAATTTCATCCGGCACTCCCGGAACATGTTCAGCCATATCTCCCAAACCCGCAATATGATTATCTGTTCCTGAAAGCAACATTGCTCTTGAAGGTGAGCATGCAGCAGCAGTATAAAAGTTAGTGAAGATTTGCCCATGCATGGCAAGCGAATCAATATTAGGTGTTGATATTTCGCTTCCAAAACAACCAAGATCTGAATACCCAAGATCATCAGCTAATATCAAAACAATATTAGGCTGTTTTTTTGGTGCGTTTTTTTGCCATGAAGAAAGCAGGCAGCAAAAAACAATTACAGTTATAAAGTTATACTTCGTGAATAAATGATTAAGTTTACTATGTGTACCTGACATGCTTTAAAGGTAACCATTCAATAACTGCACCATCAGCCTAAAATATTGATGAAAACAGAAATGAAGCGAACGTTGATAGTAGGTTATATATAACTCAATTGAACTAACCAGGCAACCATTTTCTTTAAAACAAGAACAATATTGTTTACTGTAAACATTAAACCAAATAATGGAAACCAAAACGTGGCAAATGAAGCTTACACTTTTACTTGTAAGCAGCCTTACAATAATGTCGGTGATAACTATTTCTCCCGCCTTGCCACAAATGGCAATAGCATTTGCCGGCGTAAAAAATGCGGCATTTATTGTAAAGATGGTACTGACTATTCCCGCGTTAATGATAGCTATATTTTCACCGGTTGCGGGAAGACTTATTGATCGTTATGGTAGATTAACCATTCTGCGCGTGGCACTTATTGTATATGCTGTTGCAGGGTCTGCAGGCTTTTATCTTGACAACTTATTTGTTATTCTTATATCGCGCATTGTGCTTGGCATAGCTGTCGGTATGTCAATGACAATAGTAATTACTTTGATAGCTGATTACTTTGAAGGAAAAGAAAGATTAAAATTTGTAGGATTACAAATCGCATTCATGTCTTTGGGAGGTATAATATTTATTGGTCTTGGAGGTGTTCTTGCAGATATTGGATGGCGGTATCCATTTCTTTTATACTTGTTTTCTTTGCTTGTTTTTCCGTTAACTATTTTGTTTTTGAAAGAGCCGAAGGTTATTAAACACATCAACCAAAATTTGCAAACTATAAAAGTACCTGGAATAATATGGGTGCTATTTTTCAATACCATGTTCATGTGGATCATCTTTTTTTTAATTCCTGTACAGATACCTTTTTATTTAAAAGCTTTGGGCGTGGAAAAAAATTCGCTTGTTGGTGCTGCTATAGCTTCAAGTACATTATTTTCTGCTATTTCATCTTTCTCGTATTCTAAAATAAAAGGCCGTTTTAATTTTCTTACAATATTTGTTATGGGATATTTATTAATGGCAGCAGGGTTTTTATGTATTGCTATAGCAACCAGTTATGCGTTAGTTGTTATTGCAATGATGATAACCGGGTTGGGTATGGGTATGATGATACCGAATACCAATATGTGGGTAATGAAAATTGTTCCGCCTGAAATAAGAGGAAAAGAAATAGGTAAGCTGACCACATTCTGGTTTCTTGGCCAGTTTTTATCTCCCATAATTATTTTTCCTGTTTTAAAAATGCTGTCACTATCTTCTACATTTATGCTTGCTTCATGTTTTCTTGCATTAATGTCTGTTGTATTTCTTGCTTTCAATTTTAGTAAAACAGGAAAACTTTCTGTTCAATAACATTAATTAAAAATTGATGAGTTTAGTAATATTAAGTCAGAGACTTAAGGCATAAACTTCGAAGTCAGGATACTTCACAGAGCGAAAACTTTATTGATTAATCGCTGCAATGCCCGGCAATTCTTTTCCTTCAAAAAACTCAAGCATTGCACCGCCACCGGTTGATACATAACTTACTTTATCTGCAAAGCCAAACTGGTTCACGGCTGCAACACTATCACCGCCGCCCACTAATGAATACGCTCCGTTTTCTGTAGCTTCTGCCACCGCTTTGGCAATAGCTTTTGTGCCATGTGCAAAATCTTCCATTTCAAAAACACCCATTGGCCCGTTCCATAAAATAGTCTTTGCATTATGTATCACTTTAGTAAACATATCACAAGCCATTGTGCCAATATCCAAACCCATCCAGCCATCGGGGATATTGGTGCTCATGGCTGATGAAACATTAGCATCATTGGCAAATTTGTCGGCAATAATTGAATCGCTAGGCAAATGGATGCAAACATTTTTTGCTGCAGCTTTATCCATTATTTCCCGGGCTGTTTCCCGGCGGTCATCTTCGCATAAAGATGCACCAA
>JBDUEO010000431.1:0-3224 GCA_040002335.1 Parafilimonas sp.
TTTCAGGTGATGCATCAATGCCAGTAACAATTGCGCCGCTTTCACTTATCTTTTCTGTCAATGTTCCTGTGCCGCAACCAACATCTAAAATATGTTCATCTTTTTGCGGCGCTAACCAACCCAAAACATCTTCGCCATATTTTGCAACGAAGCTGTGTTTGTTATCATATAATGTTGCGTTCCACTTCATCTTTCAGTTTTATTGCAAGTCAGAGACCTGGCCATAATCCTGCGAAGTCCGGAGACTTCGCAGAGCCTATATTAATTCTCTTACATCACATACTTCACCTGTAATTGCTGCTGCTGCCGCTGTTAATGGACTTGCTAAAAATGTTCTTGCATTTGGTCCTTGTCTTCCTTCAAAATTTCTGTTAGAAGTTGAAATGCAATATTTACCTGCGGGAATTTTATCTTCATTCATGCCCAAACATGCAGAGCAACCTGGTTGCCGCAACATAAATCCTGCTTCTTCAAAAATTTTATTGATGCCTTCTTCCATTGCTTGTTTTTCTACCTGCTTGCTGCCGGGAACAACCCATACTTCAACATCATTTGCTTTATGTTTTCCTTTTACAAAAGATGCAACCATTCTCAAATCCTCAATGCGTGCATTGGTACAACTGCCGATGAAAACATAATCTACTTTTCTGCCTTTCATTTTTGTGCCGGGTTGAATGCCCATGTAATGCAAAGATTTTTCATAAGAAGGTTTATCTTTTACATCAATCTCATTTAATGTAGGCACGTGACCAGAAATTCCTATGCCCATTCCCGGGTTTGTTCCGTACGTGATCATCGGTTCAATATCTTCTGCTTTGATATTTAACTCCGTATCAAACTTTGCATCGTCATCGCTGTATAAAGTTTTCCAATAGCTTAAAGATTTATCCCATGCTTCATCTTGCGGCGCAAACTTTCTTCCTTTTATATAATTGAATGTTGTTTCATCAGGTGCAATTAAACCACAACGCGCACCCATTTCAATACTCATATTGCAAATGGTCATGCGTGCTTCCATTGAAAGATTTCTTATTGCGCTTCCTGCATATTCAACGGCATAACCTGTAGCACCGCTGGAAGAAATTTTTGAAATAATATGCAGAATAATATCTTTTGAAACAACGCCTTTATTTAATTCTCCATCAACATTTATACGCATCAATTTTGGTTTGCTTTGCATTAAACATTGCGTTGCCAAAACCATTTCTACTTCACTTGTTCCAATGCCAAATGCGATTGTTCCAAATGCACCATGTGTTGAAGTATGACTATCGCCGCAAACAATCGTCATGCCGGGTTGTGTTACGCCGAGTTCTGGTCCGATAATGTGAACGATGCCTTGATACGGATGACCTAAACCATATAATTCAATTCCAAATTTTTCGCAATTTTCTTTTAATGTTTGAACTTGTATGCGTGATAATTCTTCTCTAATGGGAAGATGCTGATCAATTGTTGGAACATTATGATCAACGGTGGCAACAACTTGTTGCGGACGAAAAACTTTTAAACAGCGTTTTTCCAAACCGGCAAATGCCTGAGGGCTTGTTACTTCATGAATAAGATGCTTATCAACATATAAAACAAAAGGCCCGCCTTCAATTTGTTTTATAACATGTGTATCCCAAATCTTTTCAAATAATGTTTTAGCCATTTTTATTTTTTAAACCAATAAGTTCTAAATACACGAAGATTAATTTTTTGTTGTGCCTTCTGTGTATTTTTTATTGCTGATTGAAATACTAAAAGCACAAGTGTTGCGACGCAAGGGACGATGCCATGAAATACTATCCGCCGGTCACCAAATAATAATGCGAAGCATTTAAAATTAAGCAACCTCTTCGTGATGAAAACTTTGTGCAATGCTGTGTAAATCTTCATCATTTATTTCTTTTTTGCGATCGGCAAGTTTTACAAATTCAGCATATAAAATATCAACATCGTTGCGGTTAAAAACGTAACCGATTTTTTGAAAACGATGCGCCAACGCACTTCTTCCGCTGCGTGCTGTTAAAACTATTTTGCTGCCGTCAGCACCAACATCTTCGGGCTTTATAATTTCATAAGTAGAATTATCTTTTAAAAATCCATCCTGGTGAATACCGCTTGAATGTGCAAATGCGTTGCTGCCAACAATCGCTTTATTTGGTTGCACCGGCATACGCATGGTATCACTTACCAAGCGGCTTATTGGATTGAGTTGCTGCGTTTTTATGTTTGTATAAAAACCAAGATATGCGTGTTGCTTCATCACCATTACAACTTCTTCTAAAGATGTGTTGCCCGCACGCTCGCCCAAACCATTTATAGTACATTCAATTTGGCCGGCGCCTGCAATTACACCTGCAATTGAATTTGCTGTTGCTAAACCCAAATCGTTATGGCAATGGCAGGCGATTGTTGCCTGATCAATATTGGGAACATTATTTAATAAGTAAGCAATTTTTTCTCCGTATTGATGCGGCAAACAATAACCTGTTGTATCTGGAATATTTACAACCGTTGCTCCCGCTCTAATAACGGCTTCAATTACTCTCGCTAAATAATCATTGTCTGTTCTGCCTGCATCTTCAGCATAAAATTCAATATCATCAACATAGTTCTTCGCCCATTTTACACATTGAATGGCACGTTGCAAAATCTCTTCTCTTGTAGAATTAAATTTTGCCTTGATATGTAAATCTGATGTACCGATGCCTGTATGTATACGAGGCCGTTTTGCATACTTTAATGCTTCGCCTGCTGCCTGTATATCTTTTTCAACGGCGCGGCTTAAACCGCAAACTGTTGCATTCTTTATAACTTTTGAAATTTCTTCAACAGAAGAAAAATCACCGGGACTTGAAATAGGGAAACCAGCTTCAATAATATCAACGCCCAATTCTTCAAGTGCAAGTGCAAGTTGTATTTTCTCTTTTGCATTAAGTTTACAACCCGGAACCTGCTCTCCGTCTCTTAGCGTTGTATCAAAGATGTTTATCTTTTTTGTTTGCATGGCTTTTTGTTAGTTAGGCCGAAAATTATTTAGCTGAGTGCTATTAATTTACCGGCAGTTGCTAAAGTTAATTAAATATAATATGTTGTGAAATCAATTTCAATAATGTTCTACGGTTTAAATAATATGATAATTTTGTTAAAAGCCTTATCAGCAAAGCATTTGAGCTAATTTTAATTACGATGCCCAACCGCAATACAGACGAATTATTTCAATTAATAAAATCACT
>JBDUEO010000432.1:0-3220 GCA_040002335.1 Parafilimonas sp.
TTAGCTGTTTTTTTTATTGATTTTTTCTGTGGCATAGTACGTTATCCTTTTTTATTTATACTCACTTTCAGCAGGTTATCATTAACTTCAATCTCAATGCCATCATTTATTTCAGGCACCCAGTTTAGATTATCTGCCAAAATTTCGGCGCAAATATAGTTTTTAAATGCATTTATAGATGGCTTAAGTGTAGTATTGTCAAGAATGTTTAATTCTATACGGTCAGTAAGGGCGAATCCTTTTTCTTTTCTTATAGTTTGAATGCATTTCACAAATTCTCTCGCAGCACCTTCCATTTTTAGTTCATCCGAAAGTATAATATCTAATGCCACAGTAAGATTACCTTTCGAAACTACGCTCCAGCCCGGTATATTTTCCGCCATAATTTCTACTTCATTTGAAAGAAGTTTGAAATTATCATTTTTCAACGCAAGCTCTATTGAACCATTGCTTTCAAGCTCCGTGATTTGCTGTTGGGAAAGTTGTGCAATTATAGAAGATGCTTCCTTCATTGCTGAGCCAAGTTTTGAACCAAGCAATTTGAAATTCGGCTTTACTTTCTTATGAATAATATTGTTATTCTCAGTTGCGTATTCAATCTCCTTAATATTTACTTCTGCTTTTATAAGATCTTCTACTTTTTGTAGCTGAATTTTCATTTCCGGGTTAAGAACCGGTATTAAAACTTTTTGCAATGGCTGGCGAACTTTAATATTAATTTTTTTGCGAAGCGATAATATTAATGAAGAAGCATCCTGTGCCAGTTGCATCCGTTCTTCTAAAGCTTCATCAATAAAACTTTCATTTGCTTCAGGAAAATTTGTATGATGAACCGAAACCGCATTGATTTTGTTAGTAATAGAATTGAGATTTGTGAAAACCGCATCACTAAAAAAAGGAGAAATTGGAGCCATTAAACGTGTAACTGTTTCAAGGCATTCATATAAAGTTTGATAGGCTGCGATCTTATCAATTTCATATTCACCTTTCCAAAACCTGCGCCTGCAAAGCCTAACATACCAATTGCTTAAGTGCTCATCTAAGAATTCTTCTATTAATCTTCCGGCAATAGTTGGTTCGTAATCATCCATTGCCTCGTTCACTTTCTTAATTAATGTATTTAATGAAGAAAGAACCCAGCGGTCAATTTCAGGCCTTTGTTCAACCGGTATATAATCTTCTTTAAAAGCGAAACCATCTACGTTGGCATACAATGCAAAAAATTGATACGTGTTATATAAAGTGCCAAAGAATTTACGTTGCACTTCTTTTATACCATCAATATCAAATTTTAAATTATCCCATGGCGATGCGTTGGTAACCAAATACCATCGTGTTGCATCGGCGCCAAAATCGTTTACTGTTTTAAAAGGATCAACTATGTTACCTAAGCGCTTGCTCATTTTCACACCATTCTTGTCAAGCACCAAACCGTTGGAAACGCAGGTTTTATAAGCGAGTCCTGGATATTTTTCGTCTGAAACTTTAATATTATGTTTCTTCAATTCATCCTGAACTGATTCTTTAACTAAAGCGGCAATTGCATGTAACGTATAAAACCAGCCACGGGTTTGATCTACACCTTCGGCAATAAAATCTGCAGGATAATTGTCTGCGAACGTTTCTATATTTTCAAAAGGAAAATGCCATTGCGCATACGGCATTGCGCCACTGTCGAACCAAACATCAACCAAATCCGGAACGCGTTTCATTGGTTTGCCTGAAGAAGAAACTAATATTATTTCATCAACAAAAGGCTTATGCAAATCAAGGTCAACTGTTGACAGTTGACTGTTGACCGAAGCGCCTAAAATATTATTAGCTTCATTTGCTTTTTCAAGGAGCTCTTCAATTGAGCCGATACAAATTTCTTCTTCTCCATTCTCAGTTCTCCAAACCGGCAATGGCGTTCCCCAAAAACGGCTGCGGCTTAAATTCCAGTCAACCATATTTTCAAGCCAGTTCCCAAAACGGCCTTCACCGGTAGATTTTGGTTTCCAGTTAATGGTTTTATTCAACTCAAACATCCTGTCTTTAAAAGCTGTAGTTTTTATAAACCATGCATCCAAAGGATAATATAGAACCGGCTTATCTGTGCGCCAGCAATGCGGATAACTGTGCTCATATTTTTCAACTTTAAAAGCACGGTTTTCTTTTTTCAGCTTAACGCAGATGTCAACGTTTACATCCTGGTAATTTGGTTCATCTTTATAATTCTTTACATAACGGTTGCTGAATTCTCCTAATCCATCTACAAATTTTCCTTCGCGGTCAACCATTGTTAGAATGCCGATATCGTATTTCTTTCCAACTTTAAAATCGTCTGCGCCAAATGCAGGCGCTGTATGCACAATACCGGTTCCATCTTCAGTAGTTACAAAATCTCCCAACAAAACTTTAAATGCATTTGGATTATCGGTTTTGTTGGCATCAAAAGGCAGCAATTGCTCATAAGAAATGCCTTCTAATTCTTTGCCTTTATATTCAGCAAGAATTGACCAATTGAAAACTTTTCCATTTTGAATGTGTGAAGCGTCGTCATCCCATTGACTCATTATTCCTTCACTTGAGGCACTTTCCGTATCAACTTCACCCTTTATCTTGTCAAAATATTTTCCAAATAATGTTTTCGCAAGAATAACATTAACCTGAAGATGTGTATAAGGATTAAAAGTTTTTACCAATATATAATCAATGTTGGCACCAACGGTTAGTGCGAGATTTGAAGGTAAAGTCCATGGTGTTGTTGTCCAGGCTAAAAAGAAAACTTCACTGTTATTAGCATGCTCAAATAAAAATGTACTTTTTTCATTTTCAACAGTTTTAAACATCGCCACACAACTCGTATCTTTTACATCTTTATAACAGCCAGGCTGATTTAGTTCATGGGAACTTAAGCCTGTACCTGCTGCCGGTGAATATGGCTGAATGCTTACATCTTCATACAATAAACCCTTTGTATATAATTGTTTCAAAAGCCACCAAAGCGTTTCAATGTATTCGTTCTTAAATGTTATATATGGATGTTCGAGATCAACCCAATAACCAATGCGTTTGGTAAGTTCATCCCATTTATCTTTATAGCGAAGCACTGCTTCACGGCATTTTTTATTATATTCTTCAACGGATATTTTCTTGCCAATATCTTCTTTAGTGATGTCTAACTCTTTTTCTACTCCTAATTCTACCGGCAAACCATGCGTATCCCAGCCGCCTTTGC
>JBDUEO010000433.1:0-3218 GCA_040002335.1 Parafilimonas sp.
TACATTAAATGAATATCCCAATACTTTATTTACAGATTTATTCGAAGACAAAGAACCATGCACAGCATCGTGCGAAATATTTAGGCCGATGAATGCGGTAAACAATCCAAGCACTATCCATAATACAAATTGCAAAATGAGCGGTGGGTTGGCTGTTATAAGTATAAGATATGTTGCGATATATATGCCCGAGTAAAAAAATACTTTAAAAAACATTAAGCCATTTGCTTTTTTTGAAAGTGATGCAGATGTAAAAAATTCATCTACTTTCTTATTTAAGGTTGTATAAAAATCTTGCTCACCCGCTTTGGGAAAACTAAGTTTAACAGGCATGTGCCGATAATTTTAAATGATGAATTGTTTGTATTACTTCTGCGGTGTAACCCGAAGTCTTATGTAAGATAAGGTTTTTTAAACGAGCCAACGGTTAATGTTTGCCTTTCGGGCTATGCCCTTATGTTATATGGCCGTTATATGGTACATTACATGTATTATGAGTTATAGTACTAAAGATAGAAATGCAGCTATTATGCGGATAGCAGCCGGCAATGCAGATCTTAATAACGTTAACTTTTATGAAGAACTGGAATCGTTTAACTGGATTACCATCAAGCGTGTAAATGGAACTATAAATAGTGTACAACTTACTTATGCCGGCAAAGATTTAAACAGGCGGCTAATGAAAAATTCTACTTTATAAAACGCTGCATAAAATCAGGTGTTTTGATCCTGTATGTACATGCGGATATTTTCAAGGTCTGATTCTGACATACTAAGTTCTGTTGCGCGTGTACGAATTAAATCTAACTGGCCTCTGCGAAAAACGAGAAGCTCCTTCATTCGCGGAGTTTGTTTTTTTATTTTCATATTACTTAACTCACGGGTTGCTTCCTTGCCTGCATATATCAACGCACTTAAGGCAGCATCATTATGTTCTTTCATCCATTAAAGATATTCATTGTTAACCAGCCGGGAAAACTAATCTGCCATTTATACATAATTACAAAACAGCTTCCAAATATTTTATCACTTTTCCAACACTATTTGCCAGTGTTTTTTTGAAAAATTAATTTACGATATTATATGACTAAAATTGTATGACAGATGTGTACATCAAACTCAACCTGTCATTAATACAATAAACTATAAAATATTAGATTGCAGGTATTAATTAAAATATTGCATCAATAATTAAACAGTAGTTTTTAATGTATAACAAAGACTTTAATTTTTTTAAGATGAAAAAATCAATATCAATTTTATTATTAACCCTGGTTATAGCTGGTAATTCAATCGCCCAGCAATCTTCTGTTGTTAGCGTAAAAAACCAGCAATTCATTCGTAATAACGAACCATATTATTTTATCGGAACTAATTACTGGTATGGCGGCTTGCTTCCGTTAGAAAAAGATACAACGAAAGGCATTGGCAGGTTGCGAAAAGAACTTGATTTTTTAAAAGCAAACGGAGTTACCAATCTCAGGGTACTCTCGGGTTCTGAAGGAAAGGGAATTATAAATGGTGTGCCAAGAGTAGGCCCGCCAATACAACCTGAAGAAGGTGTTTTTGATTCGGATTTTTTAAAAGGCATGGACGCTTTTCTGAACGAATTGGATAAACGAAAAATGACCGCAGTTATTTATCTCAGTAACAACTGGAACTGGAGTGGCGGCTTTCTTCAATACCTGCGTTGGAACCACGAAATACCCGATTCTATTTTTTTAAAAGATATTCCATGGACGATGCTTGGCCAATACACCAGCAAATTTTATGATTGTGAAAATTGCATGGCTGATTATCGTAACCAGGTAAAATATTTTGTAAGCCACACAAATTCCATCACGCATAAAAAATACGCAGACGATCCCGCCATCATGGCCTGGGAAATTGCCAATGAGCCAAGGCCGATGCAACCTTCTGCTGTAAATTCTTATAAAAAATTTATTAGCAATACCGCTGCTTACATTAAACAATTAGATCCAAATCATTTGGTAACCACAGGCACAGAAGGATACAAGAGTACCGGTGAAAGTATGCCTCTGTACCGCGAAATAAATAATGATAAAAATATTGATTACCTAACTATACATATATGGCCAAAGAATTGGGGTTGGTTAAATGTAACAAACATTCCGGGCAGCATAGATTCTGTAATTGAGAAAACGGTTACGTATCTTAAACAACATGAATTTGTTGCCAATGAATTAAACAAACCATTGGTTGTTGAAGAATTTGGATTGCCAAGAGACAACCAATCTTTTGATATGAATTCAACTACGCAATACAGAGATGTTTATTATCATAAAATGTTAAGCGAATGGCTAAATAGTAAAACATCTAATGGAAACCTGGCAGGCGTAAATTTTTGGGCGTATGGCGGCATTGCTAAAACAACACAAGGCCAAACCTGGTGGAAAAACGGAGATCCTTACATCGGCGATCCGCCAATGGAAGAACAAGGTTTGAACACGGTTTTTAATGGTGATACAAGTACATGGCAGGTAATTGATTCTTTTTCTAAACAGGGAAATAAAAAACGTTAACTAACTGAAACAAACTTTGGAATTAATTCGTAACTGTTTCATATTGGTAAAAAGCCGTCTTTTAAAAAAAATGTATGCATCCACGCAGAAAAATCAGTTTCTTTCTTTTAATAATTATTGGTGTTGTACTTGGCTTTGTTATTAACAAATATTGAAGTGGGTTTAATAATTGGTGTAACTATTGGCCTGCTTGCCGGAAGTTTGGTACGCCGAACAAAAAATTAAGTTTAGTGTTTGAAATTGTTGCTTTCTTAGTAATATGCAAATTCCTTATTTTCACTTCATAAAATAATTGCATGGGCCATCCGCTTTTCCGCACTAAGAATATAGATAAAATTTTACGCGATGCCGAAACAATGGCTGAAGACCCGCATGCAGGCGCAGGCCTTAAGCGTGTACTTACTTTGCGCGATCTTACTTTTTTTGGTATAGCCGCAATTATTGGCGCAGGCAGTTTCAGCAGTTTGGGGCAAGCTTGTTATAATGGCGGCCCCGGCGTAGTTGTTTTGTTTATGATTTGTGCCGTTGCATGCGGCTTTACCGCTTTATGTTATTCTGAATTTGCCAGCCGCATTCCTGTTGCGGGCAGTGCTTATACGTATGCGTATGCATCGTTCGGAGAATTGTTTGCATGGATAATTGGCTGGGCGCTTATTATGGAATATTCTATCGGTA
>JBDUEO010000434.1:0-3214 GCA_040002335.1 Parafilimonas sp.
GAGGCTCTGAAAGTTCCCTCGAATGAAAGAATTCACCCGGCACGCCGAGCAGTGGCTTCCGCGCCCGCGTGCCGAAGTGTTCACTTTCTTTGCCGAGGCGCGAAACCTGGAAGCCCTTACTCCACCATGGTTAAAGTTCGAAGTCCTGACGCCAGTTCCAATCGAAATGAAGTCCGGCGCGCTTATCGATTACCGCATCCGCGTCCATGGTGTAAGCATCCGTTGGCGCACCGAAATTACGGAGTGGAATCCCCCGCACCACTTCGTCGATGTGCAATTGCGCGGCCCCTACGCGCTCTGGCACCACCGGCACTCCTTTCATGAGCGCCACGGCGGCACGCTCTGCCTCGACGAGGTGCGTTACCGACCGCGTGGCGGTGCGCTGATGAACTGGCTCTTCGTACGCCGCGACGTGGAGCGCATCTTCAAATTCAGGGCGGATCGGCTGGAGGAGATTCTTGGCGCGAGAGCGACGGCGGGCACTGCTCAGACGTAGTCACCTCAAGCTACGATCGTTGCGTTCATTTTCCCTTCCTGAGTGTTCTTTAAAGCCCTCCGGCTGCGGCTCGAAGAAGGGTTCAGAATCACCCGGTATCGGGGAAATCCCCCACGGCGAGTCCCCAATTTAAGATGGTTTGATTCCCGTTCTATCCTCTCGATGCGATGGAAGATAAATCTTTTACCCATGTTGAGAGTCCGGCGAGGATACCGGAGGGATGGGAAACCCAGGTACCGCGCCGTCGCATTCTCGTCGTCGAGGACGACGAGAACATTCGCCGCTTCAATGCCGAAGCCTTGACGGGCTACGGTTACCACGTGGAGATCGCGGTCGATGGCGCCGAGGGTTGGACGGCACTTAACGCTAATCGCTTTGATCTTCTAATTACCGACAACAACATGCCTAACCTGAGCGGACTTGAGTTGATCAAGAAATTGAATGACGCCCGCATGCCGGTCCGGGTCATTCTGGCTTCGGGAACGTCGCTGGCCGAAGAATCGGATCTGCGCCTGGCTGCCACTTTGCCGAAGCCATTCTCGCGCCGCGAGCTGTTGGGAACCGTGAAAAAAGTGCTCGGCGAAACCGACAGTGATGGCTGGCAGGACGGCCAAAATCGAGTGTTCCAGCGACACCATCAAGGCTGCGGCGAAGTCTAAACTTCAGGCGTTGCGCGATCGGTCGGCGGCATTGACGAGACAATTGGATAACGCCCGGAACGCCACCGAGTCCACTTGGGACAGCGTAAGCACTTCCCAAAAAGCCTTCGATTCAGCGAAAGGCGGATTCCAACGGCGCCCAAGGGTTGAGCGACAAAATTCAACCTTGAGACAGGCGAGGTGAATTTTTTTATGAACAGAATGAAGAACGCAAAATGGGGATTATCTGCGGCGCTGCGGCATCGAGCCTGCAGCCGGGATGCCGCGGTTATTCAGATGAAAAACGGATCGCACTCATCTTCGCGAGTTTCACAATCGGACGTGGACGGATCGCCCATCTCCAACACGTAACTCACATTTGATTTTCCATGAGCCAACCTCCCATTTCCCCTAAAGAGCTTCACCGTCTGCGGCCTGATGCTAAAACCGTCGCCTCAAAGTCACCCAGGCGGGCCAACACTTTTTCAAAATCTCGCGACACGCGGGAAGATCGCGGTGAACGAAAAATTAAAACCACAAACCGCCCGCAAACATTTCCGCACGCGCGATAAATCATTCGACGCAAAGAAAGCAGCCCTTTCAATCTTGGAAATATTTAAATTATGAATACAAACATTGGAGCCAGAGACCTCGCCAAACAATCTCCTCACAGCCCTCGTAAACGCGTTGACGGATTTGTGATCGCGGCGCGCACCATCGACAAATGCCTCGCCTACACCGCCGGAACGCTCGGAGAATATCATTACGACTGCCCCCTGGATAACGTGCTATTTTCTTTCAAAGGCATTACCGGTGCCCAATTCACGACCGCCGTTGCGGGGCAAAAAATTATGACGAGGTCGGCACTTGGTTGCAAAGTCACGGCACTCCGAAAACAAAGGACGAAATCAAAACCTGGTCCGACGGAATCGAAGCCGGCAGCATGATTAAGAATCCGGAAAAACGGGATTTCTTCGTCACCGATTGCAAGCGCCTGGGGATTAATCCCGAAACCAGCTCGACCTTTGACTGGCTTGAAGCGGACGACCGCGCCAGTTTTCATTCTGCTTCCAAAGAAGGGAAGTCGTGTGGTTCCTAAACCGGATCACTTGATCCAGCAAAAATTTACGCAATAGAAAAATCAAATCGTGAAACATAACAATAATTCTCCATCAGAAATCCAACCCGCGTTGCAGTCAGTTCATTTCGCATTTACGGCGCCCAATGCAACCACAGTTTGCATCGCCGGAACTTTCGATAACTGGCAACCCGAAGCGATGCGCATGCATTCCATCCCGGATGGAGGTTGGGTAAAGGAAGCGAAATTGGCGCCGGGCACTTACGAATACTGTCTGGTCGTTGATGGCAAATACATACCCGACCCCAAGGCTCTCGGTACTGTAAGCAATCCCTTTGGAGGGAGGAACTCAGTTTTAACAGTTGGGAGTTCGGTGGGGGCCACTCATCTCGCCGACGCTGAAAATCTCCCTCTGAAATGCGAATGCAGCCAGAAGAATGAAAGCGCGAAAAAACCATTGTCTGCCGCTTCCAGCAAACAATTATCAAAGGAAGGGACCGGGCGAACCGTACGGAAAAAAAGCTCCAGTCCGGCGGCTAACCGAAAAGGGCAAATATTGTGATTAAGGACAATGCCGTCGTGGCGGTTTATAAATCCCACGCCGAAGCCGAAGCCGCAATCAAGGAGCTGCAACATTCCGGTTTTGAGATGAAAAGACTCTCGATTATCGGTCGAGATTACCACACCGACGAACACGTCATTGGATATTACAATGCGGGAGATCGCATGAAATATTGGGGTAAGAACGGAGCGTTTTGGGGCGGCATCTGGGGAATGCTATTCGGCTCCGCATTTTTTTTGATCCCGGGTATGGGCCCGCTGATCGTGGCGGGTCCGCTTGTTTCCTGGATCGTCGGAGGGTTGGAAGGTGCGGCCGTTTTAGGCGGGTTGAGCGCCCTTGGAGCCGGACTCTACAGCCTCGGCATCCCTAAAAACAGCATCTTGCAATATGAAACCGCGCTCAAGACGGGCAAGTTCGTCCTGATCGCCCATGGCTCGATG
>JBDUEO010000435.1:0-3197 GCA_040002335.1 Parafilimonas sp.
CATTAAACAAAAAACTTAATGGGTTTTTGTCGAAACCAATCTTCTCTTTTGCATTTGATAAAACTGTAACTAAACCTGTTGAAAAAAATCGCTGCACATTTATAACCTTATCATACTTTTTTTTACGAATAATACCTACCAGTTTAAAAAGGTTTTTTGTTTTATCCTGCTTTTTATTCCAGATTAAAACTTCATTTAAATAAGGGTGATTTTCCAATAAGCCTTCGTTGCCTTTTCTTAATAAAAAATCAATCTTTGCATCTGGAAAATTTACATGCAACTTTTCAATAATAACGGTTGCAAGCACAACATCGCCAATAAATGCTGTTTGAATGATAAGGAATTTTTGCATGAATGTGGCAAAGGTAAAATGGTAATTGTTTCAATCACTTTTAAAATCTTATATTACATAGTTAATCTTGAAAGCACAACTTTATTCTAACACCTTTGAAACGCTTCCTGCTTATACTAATCTGTTCCCTTATAAAATTTTCTGCTTTTACGCAGCCGCTTACGCAATATCGTGATTTCACCATAAAAAAACTTTCCCAGGCAGACGGACTTTCTCAAGGCTCTAATTATTTTTTGTATGAAGACAAAGAAGGTTTTATGTGGATCACTGCTAATGATGCGCTTAATAGGTATGATGGCAGTTGGGTAAAAGTGTATAAAGAGGAAAGATATTTTAAAAACTGCCCGGCGCTAAAGCAAGGTTATGGTTTTGCAGAGGACAATCAAAGCAATATTTATATTGGCAGTACAATCGGGTTATATAAGTACAACCGTAATCGTGATAATTATACTTTAATAAAAATGTTCACTGGTTACAATGATGAGAACTGTATTCCTTTTGCTTTTCGCGATAACAAAATATGGTGCTATAACCGGTTTTATGCAGTTGCCGCTGTTGATGTTACTACTGGAAAAATTTCATTTTATAAAGATGTAAAAACGGCGCCAATTGAATCTATCCATACATATATGTTTGCAAGAACTAATTATAAAAGCCGGCAACCCTTTTTTGATAAAAACGGCATTCTATGGATAACGAGCAAACTGGCAATTATTGAATACAATATCACAAACAAAGCTGTGCATTATTATTTGCAGGATGATGTAACCATGCGAAATTCATCTTTTAAATCTGCCTGTTATGATAGTAATCAAAACAGGATAGCAGCAGTAACTAATAATGGAGTTTATCTCTTCGATATTAAAAATCATCAATCAAAATTTATTAAGCGGATACAAAACACTTTGGGAGGTTCGGTAGAGATAAAAAAGATAAACAGCGACTTTGTTTGGGGTAATGCTTTTGTAAACATGATTGTTTCAGGAGATTTTAAAAACTCATTTACTTTAGACAGCAATAATGCTCAATTTGAAACAAGCATCAGTAGTCCCGTTTGTGTGGACAAACACAATCGCCTCTGGTATTGCAAAAGCGGGTTTGGTTTAACTATCCTTGATTTTAATCGCTCCACATTTTTCAAAGAAACCGGTTATAAAAAAGACCCAACTTACTTTTTTAAAAGAGGCACACACAGTTTTGCGGAATATCCTAATGGAGATCTACTGATAAAAAGCGGTGAGAAACTTTTTCTTAAAAGCCTTCTGAATAAGAATATTACGCAGTTGACACAATACACGGGAACTTTCAATTCAACACAATTGCGTAACGATTATCAACGCAACGGCATCTGGCTTTTTTACAACAATAAAATAACCTTGCTTAATTGCACTACAAATAAGCCTGTATTTTCTGTTGATTGTAATGAAGACAATTATGGTATTATACAGGATATTTCTGTACTTCCTTCCGGTGATGTATGGATCGTATTATCCACAGGTATTTACAGCATAGATTTCCACAAAAAAATATTAACCGCAGTTAAAAACCTGCAGATTCCAAATGCTTTTAAGCTAAACCTTATAAGCAAAAAAAGGGTTGCCATAAGTTACCTAAACGGTGATATGCTGCTTGCCCAAATTAACAGTATGGATAATGCATCTTTAATTGGCAAAATTTTACCCGGTATAAAAAGTTTTTACCTGCAGCAGGATACTATAAAGAATATTTTTTGGGTGGGTGCCGATGATGGCGTTTATATGCTGGACAAGAACTTCAACCGGCAAAAAAAATTTGATGCAGCCAGTGGTTTAAGCGGAAGTTATGTTTACGGGTTTTTACTGGATATTGATAACAATGTGTGGTTAAGCCATGAAAAAGGATTAAGCTGTATCAATACAAAAAACCTGCAGATAATTAACTATGACGAAGATGATAATATTCAAGACAGAGATTATAATAACAGGTGTTTTTTTAAAGCAAAAGATGGCACCTTATATTTCGGAGGGATAAAAGGTTTTAACTGGTTTAAACCACCGGTTTCCACTGCTTCATTTTACCAGCCTGAATTATATGTTGATGAAATTAAAGTGAATAATGAATTAGTGTTTGCAGATACAAATTACAATTCTGTACGGCATTTAAACCTATCAGCTCAACAAAATAAAATAAGCATTCATGCAGTAATAAAAGACCTGGATATAGTTCACTCCAATGAAATTATTTACCGTTTTAAAAATTTAGATTCAGCATGGCAGTACTTACCTGCAAACAGCAATATCATTTTTAATAATCTTGCCGCAGGCGATTACAAACTTCAATTGGGTTATTACAATACAAAAAATCAGGTATCGTTTCCGCAAAAAATTATTACGATATCAATAGCACTTCCTTTTTATAAAACAAACTTATTCTGGATGGTTGTGTCTGCATGTGTAACAGCAATAATAGCATGGTGGTATAATCAAACAAAAATAAGAAATAAAACACGCCGCTATCAACAGCAGATAGCTTTAATGAAAGAAAGAAACCGCATTACAGCGGATTTGCATGATGATGTTGGATCGGCTTTAAGCAGCCTGCAGATAAGAAGCGCAATAGCGAGGCAAATTATGGATAATGATGCAACTAAAGCGAAAGAATATCTTGATAAAGTAATAGAACAAAGCAACGAGATAAGCAGCAATATCAGCGATATTATCTGGAGTATGAAACCGGATAACAACAGGTTAATTGACATTGATGGCAGGATACGAAATACACTAAGTAATCTTTTAAGCGCAACCAATATTAATTACTCAATGATTATTGAAAAAGATTTAGATGCCATTGTAAATAATATTACTGC
>JBDUEO010000436.1:0-3179 GCA_040002335.1 Parafilimonas sp.
GAATGTTATAATCCTATATGGAATTATGGTAAAGATGACCTGTATATTCAAAACACGTTAACCCGCATGTTAGAACAGTTAAAGCAGGCAGATACAAACGGAAATCAAACAGCATTATTTAATGTGTTTCTTAATAGAATAAACATGCACAAAACTGAAAAATCTGCATTAAACTAATTATCCTTATTATCTTCTTTTTTATTTGCGACTTTAAAAGGGCTTGATGCATCATAAAATTTAAGCTCCGTAATTTAGCCCCTTCGCGAGTAAAATACCAATGATTAAAATTAAAATCGCGAGGCCTATTCTTGGTATGGCTTTTAAAAATGATGAAAAATATACTTCCAGTTTATCTAAGATTTAATGCATGAAACTTTTTTAATTAACGGATAATAATTTAATGTAATGCTGTTATAGCAAATACACATCCAAAACAGCTGATGATTTAAGGTTAATGTATGTTAAGCATAACAAGAAATTGTTTTTAATACAAAGGGTGGAATACATATTGAATAGATAATTGCAGATTGAGTTACATTATGATCATCAATTATAAATTATAGTTTAAATAAATAATCATGAAAGATTTAAAAGGAAAAGTGGTTGTAGTTACCGGCGCATCTGCAGGATTGGGAAGAGCCATTGTAAGAAAATTTGCAAAGCAAGGCGCAAAAATAGGTTTAATAGCCCGCGGCACAGATGGCCTTGAAGCAGCTAAAAAAGAAGTGGAAGAAGCGGGTAGTGAAGCATTTATTGTTGAAGCTGATGTAAGCAATAATGAAGCGGTTGAAAATGCCGCTGAGCTGATTGAAAAAAATTTAGGTTCTATTGATATTTGGATAAACAATGCAATGGTTAGTGTATTTGGTCCGCTAAAAAAAATGAGCGCTGAAGAATATAAACGGGTAACAGAAGTAACATATTTAGGACAAGTGTATGGTACAATGGCTGCATTAAAAAGAATGTTGCCGCGCAATAAAGGAAAAATAATTTTAATTGGTTCGGCATTAGCCTATCGTGGTATTCCATTGCAATCTGCGTATTGCGGTGCCAAGCATGCTATACATGGATTCTTTGAATCTTTAAGAGCAGAATTAATTCATGATAAAACGAATGTGCATTTAAGTATGGTACAAATGCCTGCCATGAACACAACACAATTTGGTTTTGTAAAAAGTTATCTTCCAAACAAACCAAAACCAATGGGAATTATTTATGAACCTGAAGCTGCTGCTAACGCTGTGTTGTATGCAGCGATGCATAATGAACGTGAAATTTTTTACGGTTATTCAACTTATAAAACTATTTTAGGCAACAAAGTATTACCAGGATATCTTGATAAATATCTTGCTGAAACCGGCTTTAAAGGACAGCAAACAAATGAAAAAGAAAATGCGGACAGAGAAGATAATTTATGGAAACCCATTCCGGGCGATCACGGAGCAAAAGGCTCGTTTGATAAAAAGGCAATGCATTTTAGTCCATTGTTTAAAATAAAAAAACATAAATGGCTAAGTGCTGCCGCTGCAGGTGTGCTTGCATTCGGCATTGGAATTTTAATAAATAATTTAAGTGAATAAAGAAATAGCAATCACTAATTATGGAACCGGATCATAACCGTTTCCGCCCCACGGATGACACTTGGAAATGCGTTTTGCTGAAAGCCAGAAACCTTTAATTACGCCATGCTTTTTAAAAGCTTCGACAGCATAATGCGAACACGTTGGCGTAAACCTGCATTTAGGGCCAATAATGGGTGAAAGAATAAGCTGGTAAATTTTTATCAGCAGTATAAAAGGATAGCTAAGTATTTTTAAAATCCACTTCATGTAATTCGTGTATCAAACGTGCCATGCACAATTTCATTTTTGCTTTAATTAAGTCATATTCAGGCATCACTTTATCAATAAAAAGCAAAAATACGGCTACTTGTTTTTTGTTGCTGTTAAGATAAATATGCAATGGTTGTTTTTCTGTTCTGTATGCTTCACGCAACAATCTCTTTACGCGGTTTCTGTGTACGGCTTTTTTAAAATGCCGGCTGCTTACACCAACACCAGTTTTAATAATATTATCTTGCACAACCGGCAAATCATACCAAACTTTAACCGGAAAAACAACAAAACTTTTTGCGTTTGCAAACAATGCATCCAATTGCTTTTTACTCTTTAGCTTTTCTGTTTTATTGTATGAAAAATTGTTTGTCAAAAAATGTATTTAGATGAACAAAGATGATAAATGATTGAATACAATAATTAAGATTCCCCACATCAAATATGTTTGTATTATTTTCTTCAAATAATTCATGAATGCATATTCGGTATAATAAAACATATATCTATAACATTAGTTGATACGCTTTCAACGTCATTTGCAGAAATGTTTATTTATGATTCTTTATATTTGAAGCATTCACGTTAATGTAATTGTTATGAGAAAAATCTGTTACCCAATCATTCTGTTAATTGCTATTGCATCGTGCAAAAAGGAAGCAATAACCAACCGGCAAAATTCAAGTGCTGTTTCAAATGCAGGCGCTGTAACTACAACTATTTCTAATTATTGGGATAGTGTTTTTACACGTTATGGCAATGGGTGGACAGGTGGCGACGGCGCTATTTCTTATCATTTGCCTGATGGCCGCGTAATGTGGCTTTGGGGAGATTCTTTTCTGGATACCGTTTACCAAAATCGCCATCGCCCGGTTGTTGGTTTTATTCATAATCAACTAACAACAATGGATATGAATGGCGGAAATTTTACTACCTATTATGGCGGTACAAAAAAGAACCCCAAACCTTATTTCCAGGCAAAGGGAAATTTATTTTACTGGCCATGTTTTGCATTTATGAGTAAGAATAATACTAACGTGTATGTTTTTCTTGATAAGGTAAATGCTTCAGGCAGCGGTTCGTTTGATTTTAAAGTAGTGGGTGTTGATGTTGCGATATTAAATTATCCTTCTTTATCTATACAAAGAATTGTACCTTTTTCAAAAGATACTACAGTTATCTGGGATGGCGATGCCTTTGAAAATAATGATGGGTATGTTTATTTATATGGTACAGAAAGTACAAAGTATAATAAGTTTATTCATGTGGCGAGAACAGAAAAAGCAAACCCTTTACATGTTACATATTGGAATGGCAGCACATGGACAAAAAATGCTGATTCGAGTG
>JBDUEO010000437.1:0-3169 GCA_040002335.1 Parafilimonas sp.
ATAATATGTTCAAGCGGGCCGCCTTGTGTGCCGGGAAAAACAGCCATATCAAGCAAATTACTCATCATGCGCAGGTTGCCTTTGTTATCTTTTATGCCAAGTGTATTCTCCACATCTTTGCGCACCATAATAATTCCGCCACGCGGGCCGCGCAATGTTTTATGCGTAGTTGATGTTACAATATGACAATGATCAAACGGATCGTTCAATAGTTTTTTAGCAATCAATCCTGCAGGATGGGCAATGTCAGCCATAATTAATGCACCCACTTCATCAGCCACTTTTCTTATACGTTCATAATCCCAATCGCGGCTGTATGCGCTGGCACCGCACACAATTAATTTAGGTTTTACTTCTCTTGCTTTTGCTTCCAGAATATCATAATCAACAGTGCCTGTTTCTTTCTTCACACCATAAAAATGCGGCTCGTATAATTTTCCGCTAAAGTTTACAGAAGCGCCATGTGTAAGATGTCCGCCCATACTTAAATCTAAACCAAGAATTGCATCGCCGGGTTGCAATACGGCAAGCATTACAGCAGCATTTGCCTGCGCGCCGCTATGTGGTTGCACGTTTGCATATTCAACATTAAAAATTTGTTTCAACCGGTCAATGGCAAGTTGTTCACTTTCATCTACCACTTCACAACCACCATAATACCTGCGGCCGGGATAACCTTCAGCATATTTATTCGTCATCACATTTCCCATTGATTGCATAGTTTGCAAACTGGTAAAATTTTCGCTCGCAATTAATTCTATTCCGCGGCGCTGGCGTTCGAGTTCTTTTTGTATTAAAGAAAAGATGGCTGTATCTTTTTGCATTGAAATGAATTTGCGGCAAAAATAACAGATAGATTGTTATGACCTGTAGATGTTGTAATGAAACGTTCCGTTATTTATGCGTTTTAGTGTGTTATTCTTTCCTTGTTTTAATGTTGAGTTTTAAGAAGCTTAGCTTCGGTTTGTTTTATAACAACGGATTTCAACCCGTTGAACGAAAACAGTACATACTAAAGCAGTTCATCAAAATAGATTTAAAATATGTTTCGTGCTAAGGCACTCTTCTAAAATTTATAGCACTTTTTCAACAGGTTAAAACCTGTTGTTACAATATCGATTGAGCCTAACGGCTCAGCAAATTAGCTTTACATCTTCCGCACAGCGCGTCATGCTAAAACTGCAAAATTTTAAAATTAAACGTTGATAAAAGTTGAGTTGCAAGAAGCATTGCTTCGGCTCGTTTTATAACAATGGATTTCAACCCATTGAACAAAGACAGTAGGTGAATAAAGAACCGTAGGTTCGGCACATATCAATTTTAGACATCATCCCAACCCTTCTTCAAAGGGGAAGGGCAAGCAGGTAACTATTTTATTTTGGTTGTATGTTTAGTAAAAATGTAAAAATCCCTCTTTTTTAGAGAGGGATTTAGGGTTGCGCTTAACTCATAATCATTACTGCGTTACCACCTGCTGAGGCGTAGTAGCAGGGCTGCACCGGCACTGTTTACACCATAAACATTTACATTAAATGCCATGCTGCTGGGCAGGTTAAAAAATTCTGTTTGGCGCTATATATCTACAATTACATATACCGCTATATCGCCTGCGGTAATCTTCATCATATTATCATTATAAGCTGAAAAAAAAGATTAATTGATATACCAATAATACAAATGACTTTTTATCAACACGTTTTATTTTTAAAGCTTGAAATTTTTTTTTGGAATAGCTATTTGCGTTTTAGCAATTCAGAAATTTTTTTTGGAATAGCTGTTTGTGATTTAGCAATTCAGAATATTTTTTTTGGAAACGGATTAAGAAATATAATAATGTGGATCGTTCTAATAATATAAAATGTATAACACTCAAGTATTGATTATGAGTTGAGAATTTTTTTTGATGTAGCATCTAATATCATAAATTCACGTATTTACGTCAATTTTATGACAACACTCATTTCAAAACTTCCTTTTCGACAAAAATTTTTGCTTATAGTAGTTTTGGGTTTCGGATTTTTCATTTTCTTTTGTTCAGCTACCGATGCGCTTTCTAACGACGTAATAAATACTTTAATTACTGGTTATTCTTTTGGTGTACCATTTTTACTTCTTGGCTTTTCAACAGAAATTGATTTAAACAGTACAAAAATTTTTTTAATTTGGGTAGCTACTAGTATAGTTCTTTTCGCTTTTAGTTTAATGATAAATAATTCTGATAAATTTCTAACTCACAGAGGAGCCGATTTTGATTATTCATCATCGTTTAATGCTGCAATGTCACGACATTCAACATCAGGATTAAAAAGCTTACTTTATTTTTTAATAGTTTACTGGATATTAAATCAGCTTACAAAAAAATTAACCGGATATTCTCTAGTAAATACTTTTATGTAAAGAACATGGACTAATGATGATGCAAAAAGAAAAATGTCAGGCGTAGATGTTTTCTGCAATATTGTTCTGTATATAACAATTTTTATTTCTGTTTTATTCTAAAATTATTATAAAGAAAAAAACTTCCGCCAGCAAAAGTATTGCTGCAAGCGGGGCAGACACAGCGAAGCATCAGCATTTGTAATACTATAGCTTCCGCCGCCGTTGGTGTTCTTTCAACGGCAAATTATAAAGCTATTTGTTGGTAAAGAATACTAATAAAGGCGTAATGATATTTCATATACATCATTTTCAATAATTAATCTTAATTTTCTTTACCATCACTATTATAAAATTTTATACATTTTTCCGGGCATACCTGTAATTACATTTTGTAATTCAAGATTTAATATGGCTGCAGCAACTGAACTGCTGCTAAGATTGCTGCGAATGTTTATTTCATCGATATGTGTGTTGTCTTTTTCTTTTAAAATAGTTATGATAATTTTTTCATCGCCGCTTAATTCTATAAATAATTCTTTCTGTTGTTTTTTATTAATTTTTTTTGTTTGCCAGCCCAGGCTTTCCATTAATTCTTTTGCATCTGTAAACAAAACGGCTTTATTGGTTTGAATTAAATAATTACAACCCGCACTTTTTGTATCTGTTATTTTTCCCGGCAATGCAAACACATCGCGGTTGTAATTATTGGCAAGTTCGGCAGTTATCATGCTGCCGCCTTTTATTGCAGTTTCCATTACAATTGTTGCATCGCACATGCCTGCAACTATAC
>JBDUEO010000438.1:0-3166 GCA_040002335.1 Parafilimonas sp.
AACTCTTTGTTCCAAATGTTTCAGCCCGCTAAATGCATCTATCAATTCGCCATAATTATTTTTATTAAGACTTACTGCAAGTGTATTAATGGTAAAATCGCGGCGGTTTAAATCATCTTCCAGCGTTCCTGTTTCTACCACAGGTTTTCGCGAGTCTTGTGAATAGCTTTCTTTTCTTGCACCAACAAATTCAATTTCAAATTCAGGTATTTTTATTTGTGCAGTTCCAAAATTTTTAAAGTAAGCAACCGTTGGTTTGGGATTGAAAAGCTCAGCCACTTCATTCGCTAAATGTATACCATCACCAATGCAAAGAATGTCTGCATCTTTAGTTGGCCGGTTGAGTAATTTATCGCGAACAAAACCACCTATTAAATAGCTGTTTACAGAAAGTTGTTCTGAAGCTCTTGCTATTTTTTTAAATATTAATGATTCTTTTCCGCTATATTCTATGTGCATACCGCGCAAAGATAAGGGCGTAAAAAAAGGAGCTTTTTATTTTATTCAAATTCCAACTGGTTACTAAAAAATTCCCAATCGAATAAAACATAATCAGGATGAAGAAGGCTTTGCAATATCGCTTTCTTTGCTGCTGATTTTTCTTTTAAAATAAAAACATTTTCGTTTTTAGTTTTACCTATTTGATTAGAATATGTATTCTTTTCAGGTGTTTGTTCAATTATACTTTGCATAAAACACATTTTTGAATTATGAATAAATCAAATTTTCAAAAATTATTCAAAAATAAAATACTTTGAAAAATTTTTTTATAACCGTTAAGGGCGAATTATTTGAGCTTCATCATTTTTCCACCTGATAATTGAAGAAGCAGCACTTAAATTTTTATCGTTTTGCTTATGTTGTACAACATAATCTACATTGTGTTTAACAGCATCAGATATTTCAGAAAAATTATTTGGTGAAGGTTCACCACTTATATTAGCAGATGTGCTTACGATAGGTATGCGAAAACGTTTCAACAAATATTTACAAAATTCATCCTTACAAATTCTTATGGCAACTGAACCATCATTGCTGCAAACATTATCTGCAATACCCAACGCATGCTCATAAATTACGGTAGTAGGTTTAATGGATTTTTGCAGGTAATCAAAAACAGCAAGATCCGGCGAGGCTGTGTAATGCAAAATATCTTTTTCTGATGCTACTAAAACAACAAAACTTTTATGCGCTGGCCTTTGTTTTATATTGATTATTTTTTCAACAGCGGCAGCATTTGTTGCATTGCAACCAATACCCCAAATAGTATCGGTAGGATATAAAATAATTCCGCCGTTTTCTAAAACTTTCAACGCTCTTTCCGCATCTTCAATAAACAATTCTTCATTCATAATTCAAGGTTTGCAATAGTTGATCTTTTTTGATATCAAGCGCACATTTAAAATGTTTTTGCGGGCATTCTTTTTTGCCATGCAGTGTGCAAGGGCGACAATATAATGGCTCTGTTTTCTCAACAACAAAACTTTTATCGCTTAACGGTCCATAACCAAACCATGTAACAGTTGAACAAAATATTGCAGTAACCGGTGCATTCATAGAAGATGCAATGTGCATGGGTGCTGAATCGTTTGTATAATTCATAAAGGCATTTTTCATTAAAGCGGCAGATTGCAAAAAACTTAATTCGCCTGATAAATTTTTTGTTGAATGATGCGGCAATTCGCTAATAATTTCATCACACAAAATTTTATCTGAAGCTGCGCCGAGAAAATAAATATTTATTGCTGAAGGAATTTCTTTTAAAAATTCAATCCATTTTTCTTTTGGAAATTGTTTGGTAAACCAAACAGAAGATGGCGCTACACAGATGTCTTTCTTAATTGACAATTGAGAGTTGACAGTTGACAATTCATGATTGCCGATTGACTTAACTTTCGCATAATCTTCATTGGATGGATACAACTTTATTGTTGCTGTTTTATCATCTGTAAAATGTGCTAGCAAAAAAAGATTACGTTGCACTTCATGCACCGGATTTTCTTTTGTACCAACAATGTGTTTCACTTTTACATCAAACAAAAAACTTAAAGGGTTTTTATCAAAGCCAATTTTTTCTTTTGCGTTTGATAATGCAGTCATTAATCCTGTTGAAAAAAAGCGTTGCACGTTTATTACTTTATCATATTTATTATTCCGAATAATTTTGATAAGCCTAAAAAGATTTTTTGTTTTATCCTGCTTTTTATTCCAGATAATTACTTCATTTAAATATGGATGATTTGTTAGTAAACCTTCATTTCCTTTCCGCAATAAAAAATCAATCTTTGCATCTGGAAAATTTACATGCAACTTTTCAATGATAACCGTTGCCAGCACAACATCGCCAATAAATGCTGTTTGAATGATGAGGAATTTTTGCATTGTTGCAAAGTTAAAATGGTAATTGTTTTAATCATTTTAAAATTCTTATATTACATCAGTTAATCCTCAAACGCAACTTTATTCTAAAGCCTTTGAAACGCTTCCTGCTTATACTAATCTGTTCCCTTATAAAGTTTTCTGCTTTTACGCAGCCGCTTTCCCAATATCATGATTTCACCATAAAGAAACTTTCGCAGGCAGAAGGGCTTTCTCAAGGTTCTAATTATTTTTTGTATGAGGATAAAGAAGGCTTTATGTGGATTACTGCCAACGATGCGCTTAATCGCTACGATGGAAGCTGGGTGAAAGTGTATAAAGATGAAAAGTATTTTAAGAATTGTCCTGTACTAAAACAAGGTTACTGTTTCAGCGAAGACAATAAAAGTAATATTTACATTGGCAGTACAATCGGACTATATAGATACAATCGCAAACGTGATAATTATACTTTAATAAAAGTATTTACGGGTTATGAAGATGAGAACTGTATTCCTTTTGCTTTTCGCGATAACAAAATATGGTGTTATAATCGTTTTTATGCTATCGCTGCGTTTGACGTTACCACTGGAAAAATTTTAATTTACAAAGACGTAAAAACAGAACCTGTTCAATCCATTCATGCATACATGTTTCCATATACTACTTACAGAAATCGTCAGCCTTTTTTTGATAAAAACAAAATGCTATGGATAATAAGTAAATCTGCAATTATTTCATATGATCTTAACCAAAAGAAGGTTGAATACTATTTACAGGATGATATAAAGAAGCGAAATGTATCTTT
>JBDUEO010000439.1:0-3156 GCA_040002335.1 Parafilimonas sp.
GTGTTTGAACCATTGATAAGTGATGAAGTATATGCAAGGCTGAATGAAAGCATGTATAAATTTCCCGGCTTTAATATTACAGAAAGGCCGGTGCGCGCTTACCCTTTTCATTCGGCTGCGTGCGTGCTTGGCTATTTGGGAGAAGTTGACAGTAATTTTTTAAAACGCCACGCTGGCGAAGGTTATGAGCAAGGTGATTATGCCGGCATGACCGGGCTTGAACGCAGCTATGAAAAAGTTTTGATGGGCCAGCGCGGTGTAAAAAGATATATACGCGATAATAAAAACAGGATACAGGGTTCGTATGATAATGGCACTTACGATACAGCAGCTATTGCCGGCAGAAACTTGTATTCAAGCATGGATGTAGATCTGCAATTGCTTGCCGAAAAATTACTGCAGCATAAAATAGGAAGTGTGGTTGCAATAGATCCTAAAACCGGAGGTGTATTGGCAATGGCAACATCGCCGTCGTACGATCCAACAATGCTAACCGGCGCACAGCGGCGTTCAAATTTTGGAAAACTTATTTTAGATACAGCGCGGCCTTTATTAAACCGAGCTATTAAGGGCCAGTATCCGCCCGGTTCAACTTATAAACCAATAAGCGCTTTAATTGCTTTGGATGAAGGCGTTATTACGCCGTCGTATGGTTATCCGTGTGCGGGTGTTTACTATTCATGCGGCAGGCCTGTAAAATGTACAGAACATTGGATTGGCCACTCGAAAGATTTAAGAATTGCCATTGCATATTCGTGTAATTCTTATTTCTGTAATGTATTTAGATTGATTGTTGATAACCCAAAATATCATAACCCGCGAATTGGTTATTTACATTGGAAAGAATACATGAATGCATTTGGTTTGGGCACTGATTTAAATATTGATTTGCCCGGCGAAGACGATGGTAACATTCCTGATACTTCTGGTTATAACAAAGATTTTGGCGGCAACCGCTGGAACAGTTGCAATATTGTTACACTTGGTATTGGACAGGATAGAATGTTGGTTACGCCTTTGCAAATGGCAAATGCCATGTGCATTATTGCTAATAAAGGTTATTATTATACACCGCATTTTGTAGATAGTATTGAAGATGAGCAACCATCCGATTCGCAGTTTTTGGGCAAATACAGAATAAAGCATGAAGCACTTTCGCATGTGTCAGATTCATCTTTTAATACCGTACAATGGGGCATGCATGATGTGGCTGTTTTTGGTACGGCAAGAGCAGCGAGTATTGTGGGTATTGATATTTGCGCAAAAACAGGAACTGCACAAAACCCGCATGGTAAAGACCATTCCGTGTTTGTTGCTTTTGCGCCAAGGGAAAACCCAAAAATTGCCATTTGTGTTGTGGTTGAAAATGCCGGATTTGGCGCTACATGGGCTGCGCCAATTGCTTCTTTAATTATGGAAAAATATTTAAAAGATTCCATTTCTGCTGCAAGATTGCCGCAGGTTGAAAAAATTGCAAGTGCAGATCTTATTCCGCCTGCTATAAAGCATTGGTATTTTGAAAAAGATTCCATCAAACTTGTCAAACAAAGCCAGAAAATAAATGCAGATGCGGCGCCGGTGTTTCAAAATAATTTAGAAACCAGCAAGCCTGTTCAATTTGATCCTGAAGCTGAGCCAAACCGTAAAGACAATGGCGATACATCTTCTATAAAAAACAAACAGGATCTGCAAAAGCCTGAAGAAAAACGAAACCGCAAACCTAATTGATCATGAACCGGAGTTATTCAGCAAAATCAGTTTCAAAAGGTGTTGACTGGCTTATCGTTCTTCTATATGCATTATTGGTATGCATTGGCATTATGTGCATTTTTATGGTAGAATACGATCCCGCAACATTTACACCTGCTTCTTTTTTCCAGGGCACGACCAACTACAGTAAACAAATTTTGTTTACCGGCATTTGTGTTGTAGTGGCAACATTTATTATTTTAAGCGATAGCAAATTGTATCCCGCATTTGCCAACCTTATTTATGTTTTTGGAATTTTTCTAATGCTGTCTGTTTTTGTTATTGGCAAAGATATCAATGGTTCTAAAAGCTGGATTCCTTTGGGCGGCGGTTTTAATTTACAACCTGCTGAATTATGCAAAATATCGACTGCACTTGCCTTATCAAAATTCCTATCGCAGCTAAATATGGATTTTACAAAACTGCAATCGCAAATCATTGCAGGTATAATTGCATTGCTGCCTGCGCTTATTTCCATACTACAAAATGAAACAGGGCTTGCATTAGTGTATATGAGTTTTTTTGTAGTAATGTACCGCGAAGGTTTACCGGGAATAATACTGGTGATAGGTTTTTCGTTTGGCGCATTAGTTGTTGCCACCTTAACGGTTGACAAAAATATTCTTGCTATTATTCTCACACTGATCGCTGGTTTTTTAGTCTTTATATTTCGCAGGCAAATATTTGTAAGAAAAAGATGGAACATTTTAATTTTAATTACATCTGTATGGTTTATTTGCGTGGGCATTCAGCGTTTTGCGGTGCCATATATTTTTAATGATGTATTTGAATGTTATCAAAGCCAGCGTATATACAGCGCAGTTGGTAAAGATTACGATTGCACACAAAACAAACATTCTTTAAGATCAGAAGCCGCCGGCAAAACCACTACAAAACCTGATGATTATAATGTGCGCCAAAGTAAAATTGCCATTGGTTCAGGTGGATTGTTAGGCAAAGGTTTTTTAAAAGGCACACAAACGCGCGGCAAGTATGTGCCGGAACAACACACCGATTTTATTTTTACGTCACTTGGCGAAGCGTTTGGATTTGTTGGCTCATTTCTTTTTCTGGGTATTTATTTTGTGTTGTTGTTTCGCATAGTACAAATTGCAGAACGGCAACGAAGCGCATTTAGCCGCGTATATGCGTATAGCGTTGCAGCCATTTTATTTTTTCATATAACCGTAAATGTTTGCATGACGGTTGGCTTATTTCCTGTAATTGGTATTCCATTGCCGCTGGTAAGTTATGGCGGTTCTTCGCTGTTAACTTTTACAATTCTTATTTTTATTTTAGTAAGATTAGATGCAGACAGGTCAATGGTTTTGCGATAATTTCAATGCAGATAAATTACCTGTTATAAGGCGCTTCATTAATCCAGTGAAACTTTCTTTTAAGCAACGG
>JBDUEO010000440.1:0-3150 GCA_040002335.1 Parafilimonas sp.
TGCGCTTGAAAATGATTTTGAAAGCGGTCAGCGATATTTTTCTTTATAAACTAAACCTGGATTTATTTGATTAAAATATCAGCATAAATAAAATCAATTAAGATTTAATCTTTTGTTTGAAGAGGCTTCAAATACTAAAAAGTTCAAATCGTACTTTCGCTCACTTCATGACAAATCCCAACAATCAAGGTTCTGATTCTTTCGAGGCTATCCGCATTCCCGAGTTCCGCAATCTTGTTACCGGCAGGTTTTGTTTTGTTATGGCTTTGCGCATGATGACCACCTTACTTGGCTGGTGGATTTACAACTTAACCAACGCGCCTTTTGCCATTGGTTTAATTGGTTTAAGCGAAGTTGTACCCGCGGTTTCGCTGGCTTTATATGCAGGCCACGTGATTGACAAAAGCGATAAACGCAAACTATTAGTACGCGGCATTATTTTATATTTTACTGCTGCAATATTGCTGTTGCTGCTTTCAACAAAAAACTCTGGCCATATTTTTTCAAACGGTACACTTGCCATTTGCATTTATTGTATTGTTTTTTGTACAGGTATTGTGCGTGCATTTGTGGGGCCGGTTTTTAGCGTGATATTGGCGCAGGTAGTGCCCAAAAGTACTTTGCAAAATGCCACTACATGGAACCAGGGCGCTTATTTATCCGCATCTGTAAGTGGCCACGCTGTTGGCGGTTTACTTATTGCAACGCTGGGCAATACCGGCACTTTTACTGTAATTATTTGTTTGATAATAACAGCATTTTGTATCCTGATCAACATAAAACCAAAGCCGCCTTTAAGCAATGCATCAGAAAAGAAAACATGGGAAAGCGTAAAGGAAGGATTGAACTTTGTTTTCAAAACCAAAGAAATATTAGGTGCGCTTTCGCTTGATCTTTTTGCCGTATTGTTTGGCGGCGCCGTTGCTATGGTTCCGGTTTTCGCAAGAGATATTTTAAAAGTAGGTGCTGAAGGTTTCGGTTTTCTAAACGGCGCGTCAGACATGGGCGCTATTTGCAGCGTAATACTGTTAACCGCCTTTCCCATGCGCAGCAAACAAGGAACTAAATTACTTTTTGCAGTATTTGGTTTCGGTATTTGTATCATCTGCTTTGCGCTGTCAAAATTGTTCCTGCTTTCGTTTATTGCGTTGCTTATAAGTGGTATGCTTGATGGCATAAGCGTGGTGGTTCGCGGCACCATTGTGCAGTTAAAAACACCCGACAATATGCGCGGCCGTGTAATGAGCGTGAACTCTATGTTCATCAATTCAAGTAACGAATTTGGCCAGTTTGAAAGCGGGCTTATGGCAAAGCTGATGGGCGTTGTGCCTTCCGTTATTTTCGGCGGCTGCATGACGGTTGCCGTAGTAATTGTTACCTGGTTTAAAGCACCTTCGCTTAGAAAGATGGAGTATTAACGCTGCAAAAAACATCAGCCCAAAAATTTCATTTTTTTCTAAAAAATATTATATTTGAAACTGCTTTTCAATTACCAAACCCGGCTACCAATACTAAAATCGGCAATTGAAATCCAAAACCGGAAATTTCTGAAACTGTGTTAACGATTGTTTTTAATAAGCTCCGGCAATTATTTTAAAAGAAGAAATTCTGTTTATACCTGTGCAGGAAACAACAGTGAGTTGTGTGTAAATGGCGTTGATTGAGGTCCGAACGAAGTTCAGTGATGTCGCAATGAAGTTGAGTGATATCGCAATGATGCTCAGTGAGACCGCAATGAAGTTTAGTCAGATCGCAATGAAGTTGAGTGATGTCGCAACGAAGTTCAGTAAGATCGCAATGAAGTTGAGTGAGTTCCGAATGAGTTTGAAAGGTAAAAAACAGTTCACCCTGGTATTTAATCACTTGTAAACCATAAAAAAAAATGATCACACAGGAACAAAGCCGTGAATTTACACGCTGTACAAAACTGCAACAGTTTTTAGACGCCAACCAAACCGTTTTCGAAAGTTTTGAACCTTTCGCGGATGAATACACCCAATTTTCAGCCAACATGGTTACGTTTGAAGGCCTGATACCCGATAAAAATGTAAACACAAAGGGAATAACCACCGACAAAAGCACGCTGAAACAAAGCGTGGCAGATGCACTCGGGGCTATTTGTCGCAAAACTTATTCGTATGCACTTAAACAAGATGATGGTGAACTTGCGGCGCAGGTAAACACCCGTGCAGATTTAATAATTAGAATAAAAGACAGTGCACTTTTGGGTTATGTAATCACGATGGGCGAAACAATTACGCCGCTGCTAACCAACACAGATTATATGAAATATGGCGTAACCGCTGCGCAGTTACTCGCTATAAAAACGGATGCAATAAAGTTTAATAACATGATTGGCAAGGCCGACGTTACCGGCAGTACCGGCACCGTAGCTAATGCTGCCATTGATGCAATAATTGATGCGCTGCGGCTAAACATTAAGCATTTTGATTTGCTGATAGAGGAGTTTGAAACAAGCAACCCCGGCTTTGTGCTTGGCTACCATATAAACAGCGAAGTAGATAACAACGGCATACGCCACAACGGTATTGAAGGCCACGTGCACAGCAAAACCGGCGATGCCATTAGCGGTGCCACCATTGCGTTGCAGGGCACTACCAAAAGCACGGTTACCGACCTTATGGGTTATTACCATTTAGACCGTGTGCGCCCCGACGATTATATGGTAACATGCAACGCCAATGGTTTTACCGTGCAAAGTAAAGTACACCATATAAGCAGGGGAAGAACAGATGAAATTGATTGGGAATTATAGTTGGTTTAGAGTTTAGGGGTTTTAGAAAGAAGGCCGCCGAAAGGCGGCTTTTTTTGATGTTGATCTTGAATGAAGATTTTTGTTTGGAACAACGTTTAATGTAATAACCCTTTACGTTGGTGGCAACAGTTTCAACTTTATTATTTAATATTGAATGGCAACAATTGGAACGGCGAACTTGAAAATCTAAAGTTGTATTGGCGCAACAACAATTGAAAAAAGCGAAGACTAATTATTTGAAAATCAATTTTTATTTCTATTGTAAATGCAATACGAGTGTCATATATTTATGAGTTGTGCGTCATTTTTGTGAATGACAAACCCTAAAATTATAGAATGAAAAGAAGTATAAAAATTTTAGGGTTGGTACTTCT
>JBDUEO010000441.1:0-3150 GCA_040002335.1 Parafilimonas sp.
AGCGAATAGGCGTTGGAAAAAAATTGCGATAAGTAATACGGCTGTGGTTTGGCGGCGTTACTTCGCTTGCCCCGCGTAACACTTTTTGGTTTACCATAAACTTGCCATTGTATTCGCCAATTGCGCCTGGCGCTTTTGAAAATCCCGGGTAGGGCAAATAAGCGCTTTCCGTCCATTCCCAACGCTTGCCCCAGTTAAATTTTGTTGCAGCAATTTCCCATTCTGCTTCTGTGGGTAAACGCACACCTTTCCACGATGCGTAAGCATAGGCTTCAAAAAAACTAATATGACAAACAGGTTCATTCCAATCAACAGACTGCAAACCATTAAATGTATAATTCATCCATTCGCCATCAATATTATGCCAATACATAGGCGCATTAATTTGATTGGCTTTTACCCATTCCCAACCTTCCATGTGCCAGTAAACAAAATTTTTATAGCCACCTGCATTTATAAATTCTACATATTCTTTGTTGGTAACAAGCGCAGTTGAAATAGAATAATCGTTCACGTAAACTTTATGACGATTCAGTTCGTTATCAAAACAAAAACCTTCGCCTTCAAAACCAATTTCATAAATGCCTTCATGCATTTTTATCCATTCATTTTTTTGTTGTGGCGATATTGCTTTTGATTGATGATGCAATGCGGGAAACAGCGGATTATTTCCTAAAATATATTTTATATCTGTGCTCAATAATTCCTGGTGCTGCTCTTCATGATTTAAGCCAAGCACAATTAATGATTGAAGTTCATCATTTAAATCTTTGCTTAAAAACTTTTGCATTGCACTGTCAACATACGCACGATATTTATAAACATCAGCAACAGAAGGTCTGCTTAAATTTCCACGATCTGTTCTTATAACTCTTGCACCCGCGGCTTCATAATAACTATTAAAAACATAATTATAATTTGAGTTGAAGTGCCTGTAATTTTCATCATTCGGTTTCAAAATAAATTCTTCCCAAAACCATGTTGTATGGCCAAGATGCCATTTGGGCGGACTAACATCAACCACCGGTTGTACCACGTAATCTTCGGTTTCAAGATTAGCGCAAATAGCTGTTGATCGATTGCGCACTTCTTTAAATCTTTCACTTAAAATCATTTTATAAAATTTAAAGTCAAAAATAAAAATTCAAAATTTAGTTGCTTCATATTTTTGATTTTTTTACTTTTTACTTTTTATTTGAATCAATGTAATTTTTTAGCTCTGTTATGGAATGAATATGCAATTCATCACTTTGTTTTTTACGCATCATTAAAGCATACGCATTATTAAAACCAATTGGTTTTAGCCAAACCAAATTATATTTTTGTTTGAATTGATCAGACACATAATTATAAATACTATCACGGTTTTGATGCAAATTGTTTACGGTATTTGCGGATGCATTTAAAATTGCTAACAAACCTGTTCCGGTGTATTCAGGATACATATCAATTTGATTATTCGTTAATGCATCAAAACAAATTTTTGTACCACCCAAACCTGTTTTTGTATCAACATTTAAATCGGTATAACCTTTAATCAGCATCGAGTACATATTTATTAAAATATATTGCTCACCAAAAATTTTTGAACCAAGTTTTATCGTTCCCTTATTACCATTGCGTGGTTGTTTATACAGATTGTTTTTTTGCAGAAAATTTCTTGCCACTTTCTCAGGCGATTGTTTTAAATAATCAACTTCATAATTTAATTCAGTCATTATTGAATCATTAATTTTTCCTGACAGCATGTTTAATACTTCTTCAACTTCAGGAAATTTTTGCAACACATCTTCACGAATAACCGGTGCTGCATAATATGGAGGAAAAATATGTTTATCATCATTCAGTACAACTAAATCAAATGCTTTCAAACGCCCGTCTGTACTGTATCCGCTAATTACATCTAATTTTTTTTCATACTCCGCTTTATACATCACCGCATCACTAATAACAACATTTTTTATATTTAGTTTATAGATTGATGTTAATCCTAAATAACCATCCTGCCTGCCCATAAATTCAGGTGTAAAACCTGCAAGCAATTTGTTTTTTTCGAAAGATGGAATTATATAAAAAGATGATAACAATAAAATAATAACCGGCATTAAAAAAACAGCCATACGAAGTTTTTTAAAGTTTAGTTTTTGTATGCGCGATAATAAAAAATCAAAAATGATTGCCAGCAAAGCTGCAGGAATTGCACCGGCTAAAATCATGTTTGTATTGTTCAATGAAATGCCGCCGAAAATAAATTCGCCCAATCCGCCTGCAGCGATATATGCAGCTAATGTTGCCACGCCAACATTAATAACGGTTGCCGTTCTTATGCCTGCAAGAATTACCGGAAATGCAAGTGGCAATTCAACTTTGATTAATGTTTGCCAACTGCTGAAACCCATTGCTGTAGCGGCTTCCAGCACCGTTGCATCCACTTCTTTTATGCCGGTATATGTGTTGCGGATAATAGGTAATAGCGCATATAAAAATAATGCTGTTATTGCAGGCAACGGGCCAATGCCTAACAAAGGAATCATAAACCCAAGTAATGCAATACTTGGAATAGTTTGTAAAACACCTGCAATTCCTAAAACAATTCCGGCAGCTTTTTTTCTTCTAACAATATAAATCCCGAGCGGTAAACCAATAAGTACAGCAATGAGCAAAGAGCTAAACGTAAGGCCAATGTGCGCAATAGTTTGATCGAGCAATTTGCCGCGTTGCTCCAGTATAAAACTCCATAAACTTTGTTGCTGCTCCATCAGTTTGCTTTTTTGTAATTGCTGAATGCTTTCATCAATAAAGCATAATTTATTTTTTTTGGTTGACTATTATTTTTTGCAATCAATGTTTCATCATTCAAAGAAAAAAATTCCAACACCTGCCAAATATTTTTATCAGCTTCTATTTCTTTTGATGATGAATTATTATCAGCATCATCATTTAAAAATTTCCAAAGCATTTTTATTGTTAAAGATTTATATTCTAATTGCAGTCTTTGTTCATTAAAAAAACTTTTCACGAAATCGGTTGCCGGTTTAAATAATAATTCTGTTGGTGTTCCCACCTGAATAATCTTTCCTTTATCCATTAAACAAATTCTATCGGCGAGTTCAAACGCTTCCTGCACATCATGCGTAACAAGAACAATTG
>JBDUEO010000442.1:0-3144 GCA_040002335.1 Parafilimonas sp.
CGCGGCGGCTGGCGGAGCACTACAAGGTGTTCACCGACGACTCGGCGGTCACGCTCTATGTCTGCGCGAAATCGCTCGCGCGCGACGGAGAAACGCACGTCGGGCACGCCACCCTGGTGGCGCTCGACGACGGGCCGGACGGCGTCGACGCCGGCGCGGTGCTGCGCGAGCTGCGGGCGCGCGGCTGCCATCGCATCTTCGTGGAAGGCGGCGGCGTGACGGTATCGATGTTCCTGGAAGCCAACCTGCTCGACCGCCTGCAGATCGCGATCGCGCCGCTGCTGATCGGCGACGGCCGCCCCGCCATCCGGCTGCCGGCGAGGACCGCCCTGAGCGATTGCCACCGCCCGCGCTACCGCGTCTTCCGAATGGGCGCCGACGTGCTGTTCGACTGCGAGATCGGCCCGGACGGCAACAATGCCGCGCAGCCGGACCCGCAGCCGCCGATCACCAGGGTAATCTGAGAGACAAATGTGAGGCTCAGATCCTCAAATCCTCAGATTTGATAGATCCGCCAATATCCTGATGCCCCACCGTGATGGCCGACCATCCCGCGGCGACGTGCGCGAGGCGCCGCTCGCGCCAGGCATCGATCATCCGCAGCTGCTGCGGCGCCATCTCGCCGGCGGCCTGCGTCCAGCCGTCGATCAGCTGCCGCTGAAGGTCGGCGGACGCCGGCATCAGGACCCAGTCGCTAGGGGCGCGTCGCACCTGGTAGCCGAGCTCGGCGAAGCAGCGCGCGGCGAAGTCGGTCGCGTCCGGGCCCAGCGCCGGACCGAACCCCTTGTCCGTCCGCTGATGTTCGTTGACCAGCGCAAGCACCGCCCCGTCATCGGAGTCTTCGGGCGAACAGGCGCTGCGGCCGTCGTAGTTGAGCGCGAACAGGACCGCCGCGCCGTGTTCGGCGCAGCGACCGGCAAGGGAACGGAGCCACGGCTCCGACACCAGATCCAGCAGGGCCGAGGCGGTGACCAGGTCGCGACCGTCGAAGATCGTCGCGTCGTCCAACGTCGAGAGATCCAGGCATCGCGTCTCGACACCGTCCGCGGTCGGCACGCGCGAGAGCAGCGACGGATCGTGATCGACGAGGAGCCAGTCGGCGGCTGGACCCTGGAGGGTCGGCGCTTGGACATCCGTCAGATAACGCAGGTTCGAGCCAGAGCCGGCGCCCAGATCCAGGATGCGCCGCCGCCGGGTCCGCGGCAGTGGCTCGAGAACGCCCCGGGCGAGATCGATCGCGCCGCGCGATCGGCCGGCTCGCGCAGCGCCAGCCATTCCGCGGTGAAGCCGCCCACGTCAGCGCACCGCCTGCAGTGCGAGCATCCTGGCCATCGCCGCAACAGCGGCGTCCCAGCCAGGCAGGTGATCGCGCCTGACCTGCGCGTTGGTCCTCAGCGTCGCGCGCAGCACCGGATCGCCGATTGCGCGCGACAGCGCATCGGCCAACGCCGTCTTGTCGCCAGGGCCGACCACGATACCGCCATCGCCGACGAGATCGCGGATCGCGCCGGTGTCGGTGCTGATCACCGGCAGGCCGCGCGCTACGGCCTGCGCGACGGCCATCCCGTAGCCCTCGTACAGGGTCGGCAACACGAACAGATCGGCTCGGTCGTATTCCGCAGCCAGCGCGGCTTGATCCAAGTCGCCGACCAGCGACACCCGGTGTTCGAGACCGGCCTCACCCAGCTGTGCCCGTACCCGCGCCGCCACGGCCGGATCGCGATCGAGGCTGCCGGCGCAGGTCAGCCGCCAGTTGCGCGGCGGGATCGCGGCGAGCGCGGCGATCAGCAGTGGGTAGCCTTTGCGCGGCGTCAGCGTCGCGACGCACAGGAGGGATACCACGGACGGCTGATGGCCGAGGGTCGATGGCTGATGGTCAATGCCCGAACCACGGGCGAGCGGCGCCGGGTCGGTGCCCGGCTCGATGACGGTCATCCGGTCGACGGCGACGCCGTAGTCGGCGACCAGCCGGGCGGCGGTCGGCGCGCTGGTGACGGCGACCCAACGTGCGGCCGCCAGAGCGCGGCGTTCGCTCACCGCCAACGCGGACGCCGCCGCCGGATCGATGCCGGTCTCGGCGGCGAGCGGATGATGAACCAGAGCCACCACCGTCAACCGTGACGCCGCGCGCTCGACCTCCTCCGGCAGGGCGCCAAGCGCGAGGCCGTCGAACAGCACGGTGGAGCCGTCCGGAATCGCCGCGAGAGTCTCTGCCGCGTGCGCGCGGGCGCCCGGCGTCGGCATCGGGAAACTGTCGCCGAGCCGCAAGACGGTCACCGTCCAGCCACGCTGCCGCAGTCCTGCGATGATTCGCCGATCGTAGCCGTAGCCTCCGCTACGGGTGTCGAGGTCGCCTGGGATCACGACGTACAACCGGCGACCAGCGGCACTCGTGGCGCCGGGATCTTCCTGCGCTGTCGCGACGTGCTCCGTTGATCGTCCTACCGGCATGAGATCGAACCGGCGTACGACGCCGAAGCGACGTGGGATTCGTGGAGCGTCACGCGGATGCTCTCGACGCCCGACGCGCCCGTCCCCAGTTCGCCGCGTCTGATCGCCGCCGCGACGCGGTCGAAGATCTCGTGCGCGAGAAACTCCGTCGTGGTGTTGTGCCCGGCGAACGCCGGCTCGTCGTCCAGGTTGCGGTAGTTGATGCCGGCGAGGATCGTCTTGAGCGCCTCAGCGGCCAGGCCGATGTCCACCACCATGCCATTGGCGTCGAGCCCGGCCCGGCGGAATTCCAGATCGACCACATACGTCGCTCCGTGCAGACGCTGGGCGGGCCCGAACACCTCGCCGCGAAAGCTGTGGGCGATCATGAAATGGTCGCGGACCGAAACGGTGTACATGCGGGGCTCCGGCAGGTGGGCAAAGCACCTGCGCTACGAGTATTTGATTCGGTGGCAGATGGTGTCGCCGGGCGCCGACGCGAGTCTGGCCATCAGCTCTGGCATGGTTTCGAAGTCGCTCTCGCCCGTGATCAGCACGTCGAGCGCGGAATCAGCCAGCATCGACAGCGTCAACGCCATCCGATCGGCGGTACCCCGTCGAGCACGCTGCGAGGACGCCACCTCGCCGACTTGCGACGATTTAATCGTCAGCCGCCGCGCATGAAAGCTCTCGCCGAGCGGGACGCTCACGGAC
>JBDUEO010000443.1:0-3140 GCA_040002335.1 Parafilimonas sp.
GCAGGATATTCCCAGTCTATATCAATGCCGTCTGTTTTAAAATATTCGCTCAAATGTTTTACGGAAGATGCAAAAGTTTTTCTTCCTTCATCTGTTGAAAATGTTTCAGAACAAGGCGCACAACCACCCCAGCCACCAATAGAAAGAATAATTTTTAATGAAGGATTTCTATGTTTTAAAGTAACAAGATGCTGAATGGTTAATGTATCGTTCATGTTATCAACATGCAGCATATTATCTTTTAGATGGCAAAAGCTATATATGATATGTGTGATTTTTTTTACCGGGTAAGCGTCTATATGTTTTGCATCGCCATCATAGTATGCAATTACAGAAAATTTTTTAGAAGATGTTTGCGCATGTACAGTAAAACCGCTTGCAATAAACACGAACAAGTATATATTTTTTATGGCGGTTGCCCATTTATTTTTTAGTTGCATAATGATGAAGTTGATTATGGAAAAGTAAGTATTTCATTTTTCTTTTTTATAATGTTTAGTAGAATCACAAATTATATAATGATAATATCACATAAAAAAATCAGCACTTGAAAAATGCTATTATTATTGTAGGAATATTCTTTTAAATGCAATGCAAAAAGGCCTTGTTATTATTGCAGTACCTGCTTATCGGACAGGCAGAAAAGTATTATACAACCATACTATATATTTATTCTGTAGCTGGTAATATAGTAAACATCTTTTTTACTGATTTATTATTTTAATTCCAAATACGTTTGGCACGGTTTTGTTTTACTTTAATGCATCCGCTTTGATGTTCTGCATATACTATTTTCTATCTTATTATTCAAAGCATTAAAATTATGTACATGAAAAAATCCGGTATTTTTTTTAGTCTCGGTTTGTGTATTTTATTATTAACAAATTGTCGCAGTGGCCTTGTTACAATGACGAATGGTTGTTATAAAGCGATTCAATCCGGGCAGTCTTCCAACACAGCAGGAAATTATAGTGCGGCATTAGATCAGTTTAACCAGGTACTAAGCAAATGTGATGCATACGATGCAAAAGAACAAGCCAATGCTGGCAAAGCAGAAGCTTATAATGGTTTGAAACAATATACTGATGCATTGGCTGCGGCAAACGCAGGTTTGGCTGTGAATAAATCAAGCGTTGATAATTTATTTCAAAAAGCAACAGCAGAACTTGGTTTAAAAATGAACACAGAAGCAAAAGCAGATTTTGCACAGATTATTGATCTTACAGCAAAGAACCGCAACACAAAAGACCGTGCAACTATTTATGCAAAAATGGCTGAGATTGATTTAAAACAAAAGATGTACAGCGATGCTATGAACAATGTAGAAACTGCTATAACAACAGATAATTTAAATGCAGATTTTTATATTTTGAAAGGAGATATTTATTCGGCTCAAAAAGATTATACAAATTCGATGGCAGCATACAACGATGCAATTACTTATGGAGGCAACACCGCAAAAGTGTGGACTGCTAAAGTAGAAGCTGAAACAAAATCATTTCAGCAAAAATATTCAACAACAAATAATGCAGCAGACCTTGCAGGTAAAATGTCGGCTGAAGATAAGAATACACTTTGTTCAGATATTTCGCAGGCTAAAAGCAATGGTGCAAAAAGCCAGCGTATTGATCTGCTTCAACTTTCTATATGCAAATAAAATTTGCATTAAGCTAATCTTGACACATTTTGATTTCTTACATCAATAAAATAAAAAATTAAAAACAGTACATGAAAAAAATAATTCTATATGTAACATTTGCAGCAATAATTGTTGCAGGTTGTAAAAGTTTAAATAACACACAAAAAGGAACAGCAATCGGTACTGGCGCAGGTGCCGCTGCAGGCGCTATAATAGCCGGGAAAAATACAGCATTGGGCGCAATTATTGGTGCAGCAGTTGGCGGCACAGGCGGTTATTTAATTGGCCGAAATATGGATAAGCAGGCAAAAGATATTAAGCAGGCAATTCCCGATGCAAAGGTTGACCGTGTAGGCGAAGGCATTAATATAACTTTTAATTCTGCGCTTTTATTCAAGATCAACTCAAGTTTATTAAGCGATTCTGCTTTGGCAAGCCTTGATAAAGTGGCTGGCATTTTTGAAAATTATCCTAAAACTAATATTTTAGTTGAAGGCCATACCGATGATACAGGAACTGATGCATATAATATGACGCTCTCGCAGCAACGTGCTGAAGCAGTTGCAACGTATCTTGAATCAAAAGGTGTAAGAAAAAAACGTTTTACTATTAAGTGGTATGGAGAATCTCAGCCAAAATACCCAAATACAAGTGAAGAAAACCGTGTATTAAACCGCCGTGTAGAATTGGCAATTATGGCAAATGATCAATTAAAAAAAGAAGCAAAGAAAGGCCAGATTGATTCAACAGGAACGAATTAATATCAATACTATAATTAAAAAAACCTGCAATAAATTATTGCAGGTTTTTTTATTAATGATGATGTACAGCTCGCAACAAAATCATTATAAATTCCACCAATAATTTAGTTTGATAACAAGCGCTCTTGTTTTTACAGCAAATGGAGTTGGATAATAATTATCAGTATAAACAATAAACAAATCTGACGCAGGTTTAAAGCGCCATTGAAAACGCGTGTTGATGTTTACATTATGCGCCTGTTGATTATATTGAATATATGTTGTAAAGAAAATAGTATTTGTAAATGTTACATCAATGCGCGGGCCTATCAACCAAAAATGCGTGTTGCCCCAGGGTTGCGGTAAAATTAAATTTGTGTACGTTGTATTAAAACTAACATTTAGATAAGGCTGAATTCTGTAACCCGGATTTATAGTTGCGGTAAAAATATTTCCATTATCATAATAACTTCCATAGCGTAAAGATGCAGTGTAAGTAAGCACATGCTGCGGTGCAGATGCATAATCAAAACCAGTAAGATGATACCGGTGAACTGTGCCGGTTGCAAGCGAATCTTTACCGGTATTTGTAGGATCGAAAGGTTGTAACAATTTCACGTAATCATCCTGCCCTAAAACAGATAAAATTGCTTTGCTTCTGAACGTAAACAAATAAGATAAAATATTTTCATGATCAGTTTTATTAAGCTTTGTATCAAAAAAATAATTCATCGTTAACTGCGGGCCGTGCGTTAAAATAA
>JBDUEO010000444.1:0-3139 GCA_040002335.1 Parafilimonas sp.
ATCAATCCGCGCAGTGCTTTAAGCGATGCAACACCAATAAAAAAGAAAACCAAACATTGGTATTTTCCGTTACAGGATTATGAATCTTTTTTAAAGCAATGGATTTTAGAAGATCATAAAGAATGGAAAAATAATGTGTACGGACAATGCAAAAGTTGGTTAGATAATGGTTTGCAATCTCGTGCAATGACGCGTGATAGTAATTGGGGAATTCAAGTGCCTTTGCCCGATGCTGAAGGAAAGGTTTTATATGTTTGGTTTGATGCGCCAATTGGTTATATCAGCGCTACAAAAGAATTAACGGATAACTGGAAAGATTATTGGCAAAGTGAAGATTCAAGGCTGATACATTTTATAGGAAAAGATAACATCGTTTTTCATTGCATTATTTTTCCGGCAATGTTAAAAGCGCATGGCGATTTTATTTTGCCTGATAATGTGCCTGCCAATGAATTTTTAAATATTGAAGGCGATAAAGTTTCTACTTCACGCAATTGGGCGGTTTGGGTAAATGAATATTTGGAAGATTTTAAAGGTTGTGAAGATGTGCTGCGTTATGTGCTTTGCAGCAATGCGCCCGAAACAAAAGACAATGATTTTACATGGAAAGATTTCCAGGAAAAAAACAACAGCGAACTCGCCAGCATATTTGGAAATTTTGTAAACAGAACTTTTGTGTTGATGCATAAATTATGCGGCGGAAAGGTTCCAAAATTTCATACAGATGTAATAGATGATTTAGATAAAAATCTTGTTGAAGAAATTAAAAAGTCAAAAGTAAAAGTTGAGAATTCGATTGAAGAATTTAAGTTTCGTGAAGCTTTATTTGAGGTGATTGATCTTTCTCGCAAAGGCAATAAATACATGCAGGAAAAAGAGCCGTGGAAGAAAACGGTCAACGGTGAAGAAGCAGATCATAATCAAAAATTAGTTGACAACTGTTTGCATCTTTGTTTACAGCTTACGGCAAATCTTACAATACTTATTAATCCTTTTCTTCCGTTTACTGCGCAAAAATTATTGCACATGATGAAAGTGGTTGACAAAATATTGGATTGGGAAAATGCAGGAAAGATTGACCTGTTGAAAGTTGGGTATAGTTTGCGTGCACCGGAAATTTTATTCAGGAAAATTGATGACAAAGAAATAGAAATGCAGATTGATAAATTACAAAAAGGATTAGTGAAAACAGATACAAGTTCGTCTTTGCCAAATGAAAGTGCAGTGGAGAAAATAGAAAGTGCTGAAACTTCAACTGCAAGCGTTAAACCAACTATTCAATACGACGATTTTGCAAAACTTGACTTACGCGCCGGTAAAATTTTATCAGCAGAAAAAGTAGAGAAGGCAGATAAATTATTAAAGCTTGAAATAGATTTAGGTTTCGAAAAACGCACTGTTGTTTCAGGTATTGCCTTGCATTTTAAAGCAGATGAAATTGTTGGGAAACAAGTTGTAGTTGTTGCCAATCTTGTGCCGCGTAAAATGCGTGGCATTGAAAGTAATGGAATGATTTTAATGGCTGAAAATAATGCGGGTAAATTAATTTTTGTAAATCCTGATGAAAATACAGATGCCGGAAGTTTAGTTAGCTAACACGGTCAGACGCTTGAAAGTGTCAGACCGATAGAAGTTTTAATAATGCTAATTGAAGTTTGGAGACTTCGCAGAGCAATATTTTTATTCAGCTTTTTGTATTGACATTATTCTTGCAAATGGACCATCATAACAACAAGGACATTCAAATGGGTAAATTACTGTATCATATTGTACACATATTTTTAAACCCACATGTTGAAATTCTGCAGGAATGCTATCTGTAAAATCTGCGGGATAAATTTTAGTATCAACCATAATTCCCCATGTGGTATCTGCACCACAACCCTTAATTATTGCTTTCGTAACTTCTCCGCTTACACATCCATTATTTTTTTTGCAGGAAGAAAACAATAAAATGATACAAATGGTAACTAATGAAGTAAATTTCATATTGCTATTTTTAAATATGACATTATATATTACAAAAGCGTTGTATGAAAACTTTAAATAAAAAAATGTAAAATATGAACGTTTTGTAATTAATTTCCCCTTTTTTAAAATTGGTAATTACATTAAAAAAATATTCTTAAATAATTAACGATTGATATAACATGAAGAATTTACCATTGAATCAAAAAATTTTTATTGAAAACCGTAAGCGTTTTGTAAAAGAAATGAAGCCAAAAAGTATTGCCATTTTTAACAGCAATGATGAAGTGCCAAGTAATGGTGATTCGTTGTACAGGTTTCAGCAAAACACAAGCCTGTATTGGCTTTGCGGTATTGAGCAGGAAGAAACAATGATAATATTATTCCCGGATAATCCAGACGAAAAATATAGAGAAGTATTGGTGTTAGTAAGACCTGTTGAGCTGAAAGAAAAATGGGACGGCAGAAGATTACGTGCAGAAGAAGCGACTGCATTAAGCGGCATTAAAACAATAGTTTGGTTAGACAGTTTAGATGCTTTTTTACAAAAATGGATGCATGCTGCTGATACAATTTATTTGAATACAAACGAACATGACCGTAAATCAACCGCATTTTATGCAACAAGAGATTATCGTTTTGTGCAGGAAATGAAAGAACGTTATCCATTGCATAATTATGAACGCGCTGCAAAAATTTTATTTAAACTGCGAGCCGTAAAAACAAAATATGAAGTTGAAGTAATTTCAACAGCCATTGATATTACTAATAAAACATTTCGCAGGTTACTTCAATTTATAAAACCCGGCGTTATGGAATATGAAATTGAGGCAGAAATATTTCATGAATTTTTACGCAACCGCGCAAAAGGAGAAGCTTATGGAAGTATTATTGCAAGCGGCGATCGGGCAAGAACATTGCACTATGTTTTTAATAACGAAGAATGTAAAGACGGTGAATTAATACTGATGGACTTTGGTGCAAACTATGGTGGTTATGCTGCTGATTTAACGCGTACCATTTCTGTAAATGGCAAATTTTCAAAACGGCAAAAAGAAGTATATAATGCATGTTTACATTTGCATAATTATGCAAAAAGTTTATTAAAGCCTGGTGTTAAATTAAGCGATTATCATGAAAAAGTGGGCGATGAAGCAACCAAAATTTTTCA
>JBDUEO010000445.1:0-3137 GCA_040002335.1 Parafilimonas sp.
ACATAAAACAAGTGTTGTGTCGTTTATAGTAGAAGGTGTGCATCCGCAAGACATGGGAATTCTTTTAGATAATTATGGAATTGCTGTTAGAACTGGTCATCATTGTTGTCAGCCATTGATGAACAGGTTTGAAATTCCCGGAACCATACGTGCATCATTTGCGATGTATAATACAAAAGAAGAAGTAGATGAATTGGTGAAAGGCGTTGAGAAAGCAATTAAGATGTTAAAATAATGAATTTAGTTCAGACCATACAAGAAACAGAAGATGAAATTGTGGATGAGTTTGATTTGTTTGATAACTGGGAAGATAAATATGAATACATCATTGATTTGGGAAAGAAGCTTGAGCCTTTAAATCCTGAATTCAAGATTGATGAAAATAAAATTAGAGGTTGTCAAAGCCAGGTTTGGTTAACAGCAGACGAAAATGAGGGAAGAATTTTTTTTAAAGCAGACAGTGATGCAATAATTGTAAGAGGTTTGGTAAGTATGCTGATAAGAGTTTTATCAGGTCATAAACCACAGGAAATTATTGATACAAAACTTGATTTTATAAATAAGATAGGAATGACAAATCATCTTGCGCAAACCCGCAGCAATGGTTTGTTATCAATGGTAAAACAAATGAAAAACTATGCACTGGCTTATAAAATAAAACAGCAGTCATGATGAACGAAGAAGAATTGAAAGAAAAAATAATTGAAAAACTTCAAACCATTTATGATCCCGAAATTCCGGTGAACATTTATGATTTGGGTTTGATTTATACTATTGATATTTTACCTATTGGCAACGTGCAAATAACAATGACATTAACGGCACCAAGTTGCCCGGCTGCACAAATTATTCCTGTTGATGTTGATCAGAAAGTTCGTGAGGTAGAAGGCGTGAATGACGTACATGTTAATGTAACATGGACGCCATCCTGGGATAGAAGTATGATGAGTGAAGCAGCAGCGTTAGAATTAGGATTTATGTAATTGATATAAGTTTTTTTGAATTTAAATTTTTTACTTTTTAATTAAATAATATGGCACAAATAAGTGTAGATAGTTTAATCGGCAACCAGGGGCCAACGTATCCTGAACAAATTGCCACGCCTTATCGTAGAGAACTTACTGATAATGGTTTTACTCAAATGCTTACACCCGAAGATGTGGACGAAGCATTAAAACGTAATGATGGAAAAATAATAATGGTTGTACTTAATTCAGTATGCGGTTGCGGTGCAAGAGTGGCAAGGCCCGGCGCATTGCTTTCGTTGTTCGGCAAAATTATTCCTGATGAAAAGTTCACTTTGTTTGCAGGAATGGAAAAAGATGCAGTAGGTTATTTTCGTACAACTTATCTGCAAGGCGTCACACCAAGTTCACCGAATATTTATTTGTTTAAAGATGGAGAATTGATCTTCATTTTACATCGTTATCAAATTGAAAGAAGTGCCGCCGGCGATATTGCAGATGCATTGATGCAGGAATATGATAAAGTAGCTTCAAAACAAAACGAAGATGCATCAGTAGAATCACTTAGAAAATATTTTATTGAGCATTTTGATATTGATCCGCTATCGGAACAACAATAGTTCGAACGTTTACAAGTTCGCGGGTTCACAAGTTATCACACTTTAAATGCAGGTTCACAAGTTAATTTGTGAACTGCAAACTAAACAGATATGAAAATAACCGCACAGGAAGAATATGGCATCCGCATTCTGATACGCATTGCAAGATGTGCTGATGAAAAAAGCGGGTTAAGTATTCCGCAGATAAGCGAAGCGGAAGGCTTAACGCCACATTATGCGGCCAAGCTTACACGACAGTTGCGGTTAGGCGGTTTTTTAAAAAGCACGCCGGGACAAAAAGGTGGTTATATTCTTTCAAAACCTCCGTCTGCAATAAATATCAATAAAGTTTTGAAAACATTAGGCGGTGCATTATTCGATTCAGAATTTTGCGCTACGCATATTGGCGCATTAAACCTGTGTACAAATTCTGTTGATTGTTCAGCACGTTCTTTATGGAAAATTATTCAGTTTACTTTAGACCAGGTTCTTGATAAAATGACATTGGCTGATTTATGCGGCCGTGAAGAAGCTGTAGCAAAATTAGGTGCAATACTTAGCAAAAATATTCCTGTAAATAATGAATGAACCTGAATAATAATATCAATCTTTTATTTTAAATATGATTAACGGGAATGAAATTTCATTCCCGTTAATCATTAAAAAATTTACCTGCGTTAAAAATTAATTGCAAACTTTATCTGCGCAGCAACTGCTGGCAAAAGCCTCTGGCTTGGCTTTAAACGCAAAACCCATTCCCATTATATAACCCATTGCTTCGCGCAACGCATCGTTGCTTTTGAAATGAGGATTGGTATTGATGTCTGCGTGTACTTCCATATCAACATCGTATTGAATAAAAAGATTACAAAGCTCGTAAGCTATCTCTATACTTTTTGCTACTTCTACCAACATACGTTCTTTAATATAAAAGCGCTGGCGTGTTTTTTCATTATGAATAAACATGAAGCCGCCATTATGTTCGCGTAAGAAAACAATAACTGTTGCAAATTCTGTTTCATCACCTTTTACCTGGCTGTCTGTACCAATGCAAACTTTTAAATGCACACCTTTATCATGCTCGCGTTTAATAGCTTCTTCTACGGCATCTTTAATTGGAAGTTGAATGGCTTCACCATTAAATTTTCTCCAAAGCATACACTAACTTTTTTCCAAGGTACAAACAGAAAATGAAATAAAGTTGCAATGGTTTATAAACAAGCGTGGAAAACATCTACTATTTCATAAGTAATTAAAATAAAAAACCGCTTCATTGCTGAAACGGTTTTGAAATATTTAAAATGACTATTCGAAGTTTATGTTTTTAAAACCAGCTACCATTAAAAGCGTCGTTGGTTGTTTTGCTGTCAGCTTTCCTTCTTCTTCTCGCAACTTCATTTCTATGCTTTATAGATGCAGCAATCATCATCGGAATAAACAAAAATGTTAGCGGCGGAATACCCATTATGCTTACCCATTTTCCACCAAACATTCTGCGCATTGGCCTGCGTAATCTTTCAGCAATTAAATACATGCTTGGTACAATTATCAGCGTCATAAAAAATGCAAATGC
>JBDUEO010000446.1:0-3134 GCA_040002335.1 Parafilimonas sp.
AATGATTGAACTTTTCAATCCTTCTGGCCACTCTTTAGATGGCTGGTACCAAACATTCAGAAAATCCCTTGATGCTGTATTTCTTCTTTTTATTGCATACAAAGCTTTGGATAATTACAACAGCATACGAAAATTTTTAATTGTTTTATTTATTGTTTGCACTATAACCGGCTTGTACGGTTGTATACAACAATGGCATGGATTATTTAATTATGAAATTGCATGGGCAACAGCAGATGATAATCGTTTTGGATTGATATTTATTGATGGCAATTTTAGAAAATTTTCAACCATGTCTGATCCTACTGCTTATGGAATTATGATGGCATCATGCGGTATTTTATTTACCATAATTGCATGGAACGAAAAAAAGAGACAGATTAAATTTGTAATTATAGGTGGAGTTATTTTAATGTTTTTAGGAATGGCGTATTCAGGCACACGTACCGCAAATGCAATGGCAGCTGCAGGTTTGGTAATGTTTATGTTGCTTACTATAAACAAAAAAAGCACCAGAATTTTTGTAGTTTTTTTTGGCGGCGCATTTATGGTGTTAATGTATGGACCATTTTACGGCAATGCAACCATTAACCGTTTCAGAACTACATTTAATGCTACTGATGATGATTCTTATAAAGTGCGTGAATTAAACCGTGCATTCATACAACCCTATATTTATTCGCATCCAATTGGCGGCGGATTGTGTACAACAGGGGCGGGAGGATTGCGTTATAATCCTTCGCATTATCTTGCAGGCTTTCCTCCAGATAGCGGTTATCTGAAAAAAGCTTTGGAAACAGGATGGATAGGACTTATCATAATTTGCGTTTTGTATTTTGTTGTACTTAAAAATTGTATAGCGGGTTATTTCGAGGCAGAAAACCCGGATGTAAAAATACTTTTTGCCGCATGTTGCGCGTTCTTATTTTCTTTTTACATAGCAGATTTCGCGCAGGATGCAATTGGACAAATTACTGATACAGTTGTATATTATCCGTTAATTGCTATCACGCTCAGGCTTAGGGATTTTAGTAAGAAGGGAGAACTAAAAACAAATGAAATTGATACAGCGAATCCAAATTTTCTTTATTCATAATTTAAAAACCATGAAAAATTTTACAGCCGTGAAAATCTATATTGTATTAATAATATTGATTGCTTTTTACGTGAAGGGAAGCGCACAAATAATCTCAAACCTGAAAAATGCAACTTATAATAAAACGGACACAGTTCCCGAAAAATCAGTTCGCAAATCTGCGATACAATATTCATTAACAACTGATGAAGATGATACTATTGTTGAAAATCGTTTAGTACAACTTGCATTGGCTCAACCTAATTACGAAGCAACCATTTATCAGCAAAAAATATTTGAATACCAACTTAAAAAGCAAAGGAATTCTTGGCTCAATTTATTAACGCTTTCTACAAGTTATAACGATCAAACTTTTTCAAAATCTGTAAACACACCTACAACTGCTTATGTATATCCAAAATATTTTTTCGGTATAAATATTCCGTTAGGATTAATTGTTTCAAACGGAACTGATGTAAAGATTACTAAACAATCAGCCTTAATTGCCGAAGGCCAGCAAGTTGAGTTGGCAAAATCAATAAGGGCAAGTGTTCTTTCAAATTACAAACAATATAAAGCCAGTGAAAAATTACTTGTCTTTCAAAGCCAGATTGTAGATGACCAGGAAGCGAATTTTTTACAGGTTGAACAAAAATTTAAAGATGGCACTGCCACATTAGAATTATATAACGATGCATCTAAAAAATATAATGATGAGCAGGTAAAAGTTATTAATCTTCAATTGCAGCAAGATCTTATAAAAGTAGAACTTGAAAGACTAATTGGAAGAAAGCTGGAAGATGCTTTAAAATAATTGTTGTGCAACAAACTTCTGTTATAAAAAATAAAAGTGTTGTACTGTTCTTGTCTGTATGCGCTTTGGTTATTCCGGTTGTATTAATTGAACTGAATGTTTTGCATGTTACAAACGGCATACTTATTTATCCGCTTGATGATACTTATATACACATGGCAATTGCTAAAAATTTAGCATTACACAATAACTGGGGAATTTCTTCAAACGAGTTTCAATCTGCATCTTCATCAATTTTATATACACTTCTTTTAAGTGCATTGTTTAAAATATTTTCTGTAAATACTTTAATTCCATTTATAATAAATCTTATTGCTGCAATTATTTTGTTGTTTGTTATTCAGCACAAACTTCAAAAAGAAAATATAAGTTTCTTCTTTCAATTTATTATTTTATTACTTGTAATATTTTTTACTCCATTGCCAATAATAATTATAAGCGGAATGGAGCATACACTGCAATGCCTGTTTTCATTTCTTTTTCTTTTTAATTTTTGCGATTGGATTGAGAAAGCTGAAAAGATACCTGCAAAAAAAGTAAAACTTCCAACAAGTTTATTTTTTTATGGTATTGCAATATGCGCTTTGCGATATGAAGGATTATTTATTATTGCGGTTGCCTGTTGTACTTTATTATATTACAGAAAGATTATTCCAGCATTTACGCTTGGTTTTATTTCCGTAATGCCACTCATTATTTTTGGAATATTTTCTGTATTAAAAGGCAGCTATTTTTTGCCGAATTCCGTGCTGTTAAAATCAAGCCCGGTTGAAGTAACCGGTAACGGATTTATAAATTATATCAGCACTATTTTAATTGATAAATTAACGCTTGCAAAAGCAGGCATTACAGCGCTTGCCACACAACGATTATTGCTTATTCTGCCATTGATTTATTTAATGTTCAGGCAACAAATAAAAAATATTATTTCTTTTAAGTTGATAACTATTTTTTTAGTTGTATGCACTTTATTGCAACTTTCATTTGCAGCAACAGGCTGGTTTTACCGCTACGAAGCTTATCTAATTTTATGTTCAACTGTATTTATATCAATATTAATAGCCAAATATTTTAAAGAATGGCGTTTACGAGAAAATAAAATGCTTTTACCGATAATGCTGTTTGTTGCAATAATTCTTGCCTTTCCTTTGATATTAAGAAGCACAGCAGCTTATAGTAAAGCATCGCAGGCTTGTATAAATATTTATGAACAACAATATCAAATGGCAAACTTTGTAAATGCAT
>JBDUEO010000447.1:0-3123 GCA_040002335.1 Parafilimonas sp.
CATATTAATTGTTTTAATAAAAAATAACCTGTTGTGCAATTTAGTTTCATTTGCATAACAGGTTAAAAGTAATAAAGATAATTTATTGGCCTATTGCTGAAAAATTATTCAGTTCATCTATAAAACCTGTTTGTTTTGTTGCAGGTTTTAATTCATTAATATCAACTTTCGGCACCAGTACTTTATGATCTTTTTCAACCACAATATCGTTTGATACATTAAACATTGCTGTTTGCTGTATGTTGGTTGATGATGCGCCGATTTTTACGCTATAAGAACCTGCATCAGCAATCCACGATGTTGAATTTGTATTGAAAGATGCGAGGTCTGATGCATTGATCGTAAACGTTATTGTTTGCGATTTTCCAGGCGATAATAAATTTGTTTTTGCAAATGCTTTTAATTCTTCTTCAGGCTTATCTAATTTATTTGATGGCGCACTTATATATAATTGCACTACTTCTTTACCGTCAACTTTGCCAGCGTTTGTAACAGTTATTGTTACCGTAATTTTATTAGTAAAATTTTTAGAGCTTAATGTAAGATTACTGTATTTAAAATTTGTATAAGACAAGCCATAACCAAATTCATAAGCTGTATTTACGTTGAATGTATTGTAATAGCGATAGCCAACATAAATTCCATCATCATAAGTAGCTTCAGCAGGAATTAATTTCATGCCGAACCCACCTGTAGTTGCTTTTTCAGGAAACTCTTTGCCCGGAAAACTTTTTGCAGAAGGAACATCATTATAACTTACAGGAAAAGTTACGGCAAGCTTTCCGGATGGATCTACTTTGCCACTTAACACATCAGCCATTGCATTGCCGCCTTCCAAACCTGGCTGCCATGCAAGTAAAATAGCATCGGCATTATCGCGCCAGCTTGTTGTTTCAATTACGCCGCCAATATTTAAAACAATAACTACTTTTTTATTTTGTGCATGAAACGCATCAGCAACATTTTTTATCATTGTTTTCTCTGTGTCTGATAAATTGAAATCATCGTCCACTTTTCTATCTTTGCCTTCACCTGCATTTCGGCCAATTGCAATAACGGCAATGTCTGAAGCTGCAGCTTGCTTAGTAATAAAATCATTATCTAAAACGTATTCAGGCATCGGCGGTGCAGGATGCATAAATTGCTCAATAATAGTTTGCCTGGGATGTTTTGTTTTATAATCTGAAACATAATCTGCATAGATGTTTTTTACATCATTGTTCAACGTATAATTTGCATTGTTTAAACCTTGTGCCAATGAAATTGTATAAGCTTTATTTACATCGCCGCTGCCGGTGCCACCAGCAATTAAGTCGTAGCCATTAATACCAAACAAGGCAATATTTTTTACTGATTTTAATGGCAATGCATTATTGGTATTCTTCAAAAGTATCATACCTTCTGCTGCTGCCATGCGCGAAATTTGCGCATCTTTTTTAAGGTCTGGCTTATTAGAAAATTTATAGTTTTTAAATGCCGGAGATTTCAGCATAACGTTTAACATACCCGCAATATTTTCATCTAAAATTTTTTCATCAAGTGTTCCGTTTTTAACGGCATCCATTATTTGTTGTGTTTGCTTTTTATTTCCGGGCATTAATAAATTATTGCCTGCTTTCATTTGTGCCACTGCATCTTTGCCGCCAAACCAATCTGTCATAACAAAACCTTTAAAGCCCCATTCGTTGCGCAAAACAGTAGTTAAAAGGTCATGGCTTTCCGATGTAAAAGTATCATTAACTAAGTTGTAAGAACTCATCACCGTCCAGGGGTTTGCGTGTTTAATAACGATCTCAAAATTCTTAAGATAAATTTCTCTCAGCGCTCTTTCACTTATAAATTCATTTACTGAATTGCGGTCTGTTTCCTGGTTGTTAGCTATAAAATGTTTTACCGATACGCCAACACCATTGCTTTGAATGCCATTCACTAACGCTGCAGCAACAGTGCCTGAAACAACAGGATCTTCAGAAAAGTATTCAAAATTTCTGCCACCTAAAGGATTGCGTTGAATATTCATGCCGGGGCCAAGAATAACATCTAATCCGTAATCATGTACTTCACTGCCAAATGCAACGCCTACTTTTTTTACCAAAGCAGTATCCCATGATGATGCAAGCAAAGTAGCCACCGGCCATGCTGTTGCATAATATGTTTTTGAACTATCGCCATTTCGTATCGGATCAATACGTACGCCGGCTGGCCCATCAGATACTACCATTGACGGAATGCCTAAACGCGGAATAGCGAATGTGGTTCCGGATGCGCCTGCAACTTTATCTTTCGTCATGCCAATGTTTAAGACTGAATCTTTTTTTAAGCCGGGCATACTAAAACCGTTGCCTACTACAAATTTTGCTTTTTCTTCAAGCGTCATTGCCGCAACTACATCTTTAACTGAGTTTTTGCCAAGCTGCGGTGTGCTTTGTGCGTGCAGGTTTGAAGTAAATAATGAAATAACTAAAATGAATACGAGCGTGAAATTTTTTTTCATATCAAACAATTACAGTGTTAATAAATATATGCAAGCGGCGAAATTAACAACTGTTTTTTCTGTTTGAAAATATTTAGACAAATGCTATATATGTTGCGACGTAACTATTACATTAAAAAAATTTCACGGTATTTTGCGCTGTGAATGAAGATGAAAAAAATATTTTAGGCTTGCATTTACCCACAGATCCTCGTTGGATAAATTTAGCTGAAATAAGCCTTGAAGATATATTAACTGACCATGCTTATTGCGAGCAGAAAGCAGCCACAAGCTGCATTTCATTAATACAAGGTTTTTCTGATAAAGAAAAATTAGTAATGGAATTATCGCCAATTGTTACGGAAGAATGGGGGCATTTTCGTTTAGTGTTGCAGGAATTATATAAACGAAATTTAAAGTTGGGAAAGCAACGTAAAGATGAATATGTAAACAAGCTTTTGCAGTTTGAAATAAAAGGCAGTTCTGCTGAAAACCGGTTGCTTGATAAACTTTTATTATGTGCTTTGATTGAAGCAAGAAGCTGTGAACGTTTCAAGCGTTTAAGTGAAGGTTTGAATGATGATTACCTGCGTACTTTTTATCGCCGCTTTATGGAAAGTGAAGCCGGACATTATGCAACTTTTATTGAA
>JBDUEO010000448.1:0-3120 GCA_040002335.1 Parafilimonas sp.
GTGTAAATGCAATTAAATAGTGAGTATGAAAAAGTGTGTAAGAATAATTGCCGCAATTACATTGGCAGTACTAATGCCCAAAATATCATTTGCCCAAAGTGGTGGATTTGCTGGTGATATTAAAAGTCTACACCAGGTATTGGAACAGTTATATACAGAGATGCTCCCTTTGTGCAGCAAACTAATTGGTGTTGGCCGTGGTATAGCCGGTTTTGCGGCTACCTGGTATATTGCAAGTCGCGTATGGCGGCACATCGCTAATGCTGAGCCAATAGATTTCTATCCTTTGTTCCGCCCTTTCGTGTTGGGCTTTGCTGTTATGATTTTCCCGTCAGTCATAGCAATGATTAACGGTGTGATGAATCCAACCGTTACCGGAACCGCAGCGATAGTTACTGATTCTAATAAAGCTATTGAGGTTTTGTTACAGAAGAAAGAAGAAGCTATAAAGAAATCAGATGTGTGGAAAATGTATGTTGGGGAAACGGGTAGTGGCGACAGGGATAAATGGTATAAGTACACGAACCCGAACGAAGATCCATCGAAAGAAGGATTCTTTGCCAGTGTAGGAAATGATATCAAGTTTGCTATGGCCAAAGCTTCTTACAATTTCCGCAATTCAATTAAACAATGGATGAGTGAAGTGTTAAGGGTCTTATTCGAAGCAGCATCCCTTTGCATCAATACTATCCGAACATTTTATTTAATTGTACTTGCCATATTGGGCCCACTTGTTTTTGGAATAGCCGTCTTTGATGGATTTCAACACACGTTAACTGTATGGATAGCGAGGTATATCAATATCTTTCTTTGGTTGCCGGTTTCCAATATTTTCGGCGGTATCATTGGGAAGATTCAGGAAAACATGTTGAAGGTAGATATTGCCCAGGTGCAGGATTATGGCGATACATTCTTTTCACCAACGGATACTTCTTACTTAATTTTTATGATTATTGGTATTGTGGGCTATTTCACCGTGCCAAGTGTCGCTAATTATATTGTGCACGCCGGTGGTGGCAATACATTGCTCTATAAAGTGACAAGCTTAACCTCAAATAGTTCCAGAAATATTATAAATACGGCATCGTCCGGTGTCGGAATGGTTGCCGATTCATTTGGAAACGCTAAATCAAATACAACTGGCAGTATGGCTTCAAATGGAATTAGCGGCGGCTATTTTAATGAAAGTGGCGGCAACAAATCAAATGGGTACATGCAGGATAAATTATCAGGAAAATTGTAAGCTATGTTTAAAGAAGCAAAAAATATTGATTCCTCATTCCGGCACATTAAAGTGTTCACATTTGTTGTGGTAACAGGTTGTTTTTTACTATGCGGTTTGGTGTTGTATAAGAGTTACGAATTGTCTGCAAGGGTTCAGGATAAAATATACATATTGGCTGGCGACCAGGCTATGGAGGCTTTTGCAAGTAAAAGAAAAGACAATTTATTGGTGGAAGCTAAGAGTCATATCGGCTTATTTCATACCTACTTCTTTACGCTTGACCCGGATGATAAAGTGATAGAAAGAAATATTTCAAGGGCGCTATACATGGCAGATGCTTCAGCGAAAACGCAATATAATAATTTAAAAGAAACCGGATATTACGCTAACATCATTTCTGGTAATATTAGCCAACAAATTACTATTGATAGCATCACAGTAAATACTAAGTCGGAGCCTTATTTCTTTCATTGCTATGGGACAGAAAAGATAATCAGGCCGAACAGTGTTGTTACCCGCAATTTAATTACACAGGGTTATTTAAGAAACGTTTCCCGTTCAGATAATAATCCACATGGTTTTTTGATTGAACGATGGGAGACAATGGAGAATAAAGATATGAAAACAGAGAACCGATGAAGCTATTCAAAAGAAAAAAAACAGAGGTAAACATAGCTGATATAGCAGCCAGTGGAATCGCAAATGGAATACTAAAATCACAGCGCTGGTTTGCAAATACTTTGGAAGGTTCGACCGGGAAATGGAAACAAAAGCAGCAATGGATTTTTCTTTATGCGGTGTGCCTGATATCCGGCGGATTGAGCATCGCAACGATAATAAGATCTTTTAAAACGGGAGTAAATTCTGATACACAAATGCCTAAATCAATTTCTGTTCCTAAAGATATTTATAAAGAGGACAATCCTTTTCTGATAACAGAAAACGAATATCAAAAGGTGCAGGAATATATGCGCGTGCATCCGGATCTTTCAAAGGAAAGGCCTGGTTTATTTGACAGCCTCCTTCTTATTGAGCAATCCTATTATTCACAGAAAAAATAAAACTATGAAAGGGAATCATTCAGTCAAGTTTTTAAGGCAAAGGAAAATGATGCTGGTCCTTCCGGTGTTAGTTATTCCATTTATAACAATGGCATTCTGGGCATTAGGAGGTGGTCAAGGGCAGGCAAAAAATGATCGTGGATCTATTAAGGAGGGGCTAAATCTACAATTGCCTGATGCTAATTTAAAAGATGATAAGAATGCAACTAAGCTTTCATTTTACAATGAAGCGGACGCTGATTCTCTAAAACGGGATGCACTTCTAAGCAATGATCCCTATTATAAAGATTCCATCGTCGGAAGAAGCAACAGTAACGTGTCTCATGCTGAAGTATCAGGAAGTATGACTCCCGTATACAGCGGTTTGAATCAATCCCCGTATGATAAAACTGCTGATGCTAATGAGCAACGGATTTATCAAAAGATAAATGAGATTAATAAACAAATAAATCAGCCTGACATTGGCCTGCAAACTAATAGTAATCACAATCAACCGAATTCAAATAAAGACAGTAATGAAGAATTTTCAAATGAAGTTGACAGGCTGCAGGAAATGATGCAGCAGATGAATGGAAGTCCGGACGCAGATCCCGAAATTCAGCAATTAAATGGAACCCTGGAAAAAATATTAGACATCCAGCATCCGGACAGAGTAAAAGAAGACCTCAAAGAAAAATCTGTAAAAAACAAGGAACAAGTTTATATCGTTACCAAAGAATCAGTGGAAAACAATGTCAGTTTGCTTGATACCGGCAAAAGTAAACGGGAGGCTAAAAGTAATTTTTTTGGTCTGGAAAAGGATAGAGATTCCGAATCACAAAACTCTATTGAGGC
>JBDUEO010000449.1:0-3119 GCA_040002335.1 Parafilimonas sp.
CTTTAACTGAGTAATTATAAAAAATATTTGGTGTTGATTTTCCATAAGAATTGTCGGGGAATAAACCGTTTTTTACATTACCAATTCTTCTGAAGATTGTTTGTGAACCTTCGCCTGCAATAAAAAAATCAATGTGCGGAAATTTAAAAACAAATTGGCTCCAAACGTTGGCTTTATTTATATTGATATTATAATCGTATCCATATTTATCGCCTGTTTTTACAATACGGTTTGGATGATTGAGATCATTTTGATAAGCATTATTATTTGCAGGAAAGTCGCGTTGCGCAAACTGGTTTACATCAACCCAAAAACTTCCGCCAAGCAAATCTTTTATGCGCTGAAAATAATTATTGTTTGATGATTGATAGCTTTCGCCTGCCGTAAGATCAATATGATTACTTAAGCGTGCATTTAATACAGTATTGAAATTTATACGCTTGCTGTTGGTGACTCTTTCGCCCTGAATATAATAAGAGCGGTTGCCAGTTACAGTGTTTCCTTCAACACCATTTGCATTAGCAATTGCTGCAGTGTTATCGCGGTTAACATTATATAAATTATTCCAGTTTATTTGCCTTGCCGCTTCGTTGCTTTTTAAATTATCAGTAAGTTGTTGCTGTACATTAATATCATCATTATAATAATCAGGCAGGTAACGATAATAATCAGGCCGCGGGTCAGGCGCATTGTACCAATCGAGTGCGGAATAAGATTTTTCACCAAAAGAATAACTAACGGAAGTTGTAATATCTGTTTTGTTGGTGATGCGAAAATCATGCGATAAAATTATTACCGGTTGATTTGTTTTGCTGATGTTCGCATTTCTTTTTTTGCCGTTTTGATAACCCCAGTCAGGATTGTAATAATGCGTTGATGCGAGTTCCATTATTTGCTGTGTTGCCGCGCCTTGTCTTCCACTTTCGCTTGGCGCGCCAAATGCGATCAATGATAAAATTTGTCGTTGCCCAAGTTTTTTATCAACAGCAGCAAACCAGCTATATGCATTAAAATAAGTTCCTGCAACATAACCTTCATTTGCATAACGCCAACTGCCTGAAAAAGTAAATGCCCAGCCATTTTTATTTAAACCTGTGCTGTGTGTAAACGATATTTTATCGGTGTAACTTCTGTTTGAATAAGCGTAACCGATATTGGTTTGTGGTTTCTGTTTGCTTGCGCGCACATCAATATTTGTTGTGTTGCCAATATCGCCAAAAGCAAACGTGTTATAACGAATTCCAATGTTGATGTCGCGGTTGCGGAACACATCATTCAAACCTCCCCACAAACCAAACGGCGTGTAACCATTATCAAGGTTATCCATTGGAATGCCATTAATATAGGTGCTTGTAAAATCTGCATCATAACCGCGAATACGAAAACGTGTTGCACTGAAATTAAAAGTAGCTGCATTATAAAATGGATCTCTGCCTGCAGTTAATAAAGAAGAAATATTTTGTGTACTGGCATCGCCTAAATCATTATCATCAAGCGTAATGGTTGGAATGTTATCAATAACATTCTCTTTTAAATCTTGTATAATAGTAGAATCGCGTTTATGAGTTCTACCTGCAGTATTTTTTTGAATTGAATCCTGCTGGGCATTCACATGCATTAATGCTAATGCAAAGAGTATAGTTGAAAGCAGCCGTGGCATAGAGTTATAGTTAATATTAAAAGGGTTTTCAAATCTAAAATTATTTTATGAAAAACCAAAAATTTTTTGCAGAAAAAAATTGCTTGCCGTACATTTATACAGCTTTTTATTTCAACAATGAAAACAACCCTTTTTATTATAACTGCTTTTTTAACTGCAACTATTTCGTTTGCACAAAAGCAACAATATACATCTGCAATAATTGCTTTTTATAACCTTGAAAATTTTTACGATACGATAGATAATCCTAACATTAACGATGAAGATTTTTTGCCGAATGGGCCAAAGAATTATAACGGTAAAGTTTATTGGACGAAAGTGGAACATCTTGCAGCTGTTATATCGCAAATCGGAACTGACATAAACCCTGATGGCATTGCAATGATTGGCGTTGCTGAAATAGAAAATGATACCGTATTGAATGACCTGATCCATCATCCATTATTAAAAAATCGTAATTATGGAATTGTACATTACGATTCAAGAGACATTCGCGGTATTGATGTTGCGTTGTTGTATAATCCAAAATATTTTACCGTAATTAACAGCAAAAAACTATATGTGCATTTGCCTGAAGGCGCAAAGTCTGCTTATTTTACAAGAGATGTTTTATGGGTGAAAGGAATTTTACATGGCGATACAATTCATGTTTTTGTAAACCACTGGCCAAGCAGGGTAGGAGGCGAGCAACGCAGTGCGCCAGGCCGCGCCGCTGCAGCGTTGGTTGATAAAAATTTTATTGATTCAATTGAAGCGCATCAGCCCAACGCGAAAATTATTGTGATGGGCGATTTGAATGATGATCCGGTTAGTCCGAGCGTTACAAAAGTGCTTGGTGCAAAAGCAAATATTGAAGACGTAAAACCAGGCGAATTATATAATCCATGGATCAATATGTATAAAAAAGGAATCGGTACGCTTGCTTACCAGGATGCATGGGGTTTGTTTGATCAGATCATGATTACATATTCATGGCTTGATAAAAATCAAAGCGGTTATTTCTTTTATCAGCAACATATTTTCAATAAAGAATTTATGGTAGAAAATATTGGCAAATACAAAGGTTATCCAATGCGTACCTGGGATGGAAATGTTTATCGCGGTGGCTACAGCGATCATTTTCCAACTTATATTATACTGCTTAAAAAAAAGCAAAATACAACTGTTGCGCAATAGCTGATTATTTAAACATGTACCATATTACAATAATTGATGTAGCTACTTAGCCTGCTTATACCAACATTAAATCTTTCGGCAATCGTTTTACCACTTTCAGTTTAAAAAATTCCTGTTTAAGCTTTTTTCATGCTGTTCAATAACAGCATTCATCATTTTTATGATGTCATTAAAAAAAAAGCATCCTTATAATCAATAACCATTCATCACCAAAAATTTACTGAATGACTAAGAAGCTGTTTAAAAATAGAATTCAAGAATACCATTATGTGGAAAAGTGGAT
>JBDUEO010000450.1:0-3116 GCA_040002335.1 Parafilimonas sp.
TTTAATGGTTTCATTAAAGAGTTTTTTGGTTTGTTTATTTTTAAAGAAAAGAAAATCGTTATAAGTTATAAAGCTTAAAACTATTGTTTTACTGGAATAAATGAACAGGCAACCGTTTGCGCAAAATGAAGCCTGTTTGCATCCTGTCAATTATCTTTTACAAACACAATTTTAGCAAGTGTAAATTTATTACGTTCTGCCGTTGTTTTAAACCTGAAAGAAATGGTTTGATTCAATTGATTTATTTGAATGGTACCTGCTTTCTGCGTTTGAAATTTTTGGGTTGAGGGAGCATAAGCGTCTATCCAGCCTGATATCTGTGTTTGTGTTTGCCACACTGAAAACGCTGCTGCCTCCATACCTTTATCATAATTTATGTAAACAGTGTAGGCTCCTGCAGGTATATCTTTAAAATAAAATTTTAATAGCGATGCATCGCTGATGGCATAAAACATTTTCTTTGCAGGCCCGTCCCACTTTGCTTCTACATATACATTTCCATCCATAGCAGAAGGCGTTATCTGAGGATAAAACTCTAACGTATCAGGTTTGTAAATTGCTGTGCTTTTGTTGTTTGGAAAAATAGTTTGAGCATTATTCCTGTCGCAATAATAATAACTTACCGAAGTGTAATCAGAAGGGAATAAATTATGTTGCGGCCCATGCTCTATGGTTTGCAACAAAGATGTATTGAAAGAAATTTTATCAGTCAGGAAATAACGATAACCTCCCGTTCTTGATAAAGCAGTTGAATAATATAAAGAACCGGAAAGCGGCAAACTCATCGCATCATTCCAGCGGTCAAGCAAAGCATACCATCCACCATTAAAAAAATCTTCTGAACCCGTACCATGAAAACGGGTTTCGCTATCAACAACCGTTGAATCGTCTCCCTCAAAAAATAAAGTCATTCCTGGCTTTAAACCCTGCGCCTGTAATACAACACCTGCCAAATGCCCTTTGCCTTTTACATCAAGCATTGTATATGGCTTGCCTGTTGCAACAGGATTTTCGTTATTCCATGCTGCATAAAATTTGCCTTCTGTTGCAACATCTCTTTTTTTATTTTGGGTGTAAACTTTTACTAAAAGCGTAACGCCACTTAATAAAGTATTATTATTATTACTATTTCTATAGATCAATTCAATTTTGGCTGACTTGTCATACGGCATTGGGAACCATGAATAATGTTTTTTGCCATCGCTGCCTGCCATTAATCCCATCATAGATGCTTTGCCAAAAGCATAACCAAAATAATCGGCAAGCGGGCAATAAACAGCAGGTTGCTTGTCATCGTCCCATGTTATTTTCAAATCAATATTTTTTGCAATGGTATCTAATATTGTCTGCGATATTATTTCAAAACCTTCGATGCGTCCAGATTTGCCGGATGTAAAAGCAACGGAAGTTTCACCGGGTTTCAGGGTAATTATTTTTTGTGTTGATGTTACGTTGTTTATGTTTTTTATAATTGCTTCCGGGTTTTGCCACACCTTTTTTATCTTTTCTAATGCAGCTTTTTCATCGTCAGTAAGCTGTAATGAAATTTTTTTTACATGCACATTACTTTTGTATAAACGATAGCCTATTTGGTGAAACTGTGTATGCTTTCCTTTTAAAACAATCTTGCAAAATTTATTGAATGGTATAGGCAAATAAGAATAGTAGCCGCCTAATTGGTTGTTACATAAAGGGGCTGTAAACTGATATACTTTTCCTGAAAACAGGTCCGTATAACAAATGGAAAAAGCCTTGTGCAAGGTGTCATCAATATAAAAGTCCAACGTGTCTTTAGTTGGTGTTGGTGTCCATATCCGGTTAATAACACCCGGGCCTTTTTGTTCAAAAATCACCAACGAACTATCCGGATTTTTTCTTATAAAAGAATAAGTGCCGTTAAAGCCATCATCGTTGCCGCCTGTTCTGTCGTAGGTAGAAACTTCAGCAGAATAGGTGTTCTCCTCATATTTCGGTAAGGAAGAAAAATCATAAAACTGTTTCAGCAAATGAGTAAGATCAATAGTATTCGTTTGTGAAAAACATATTGCCGGCAACAGCAAAAAAAGATAGGGCAAACCTTTTTTAATGATCATCATGTTTTATATATGGTTATCTTATCTTCTGTTGCTGAAAATTAAATCCTACTACTTTTTCACCAACCCCCTGCTCACGAGCATTGGCTGAATTGACGGCGCTTTCCCACGGAAATTCTCATACATCTTTTCCAGGTTTTCCGTATTGCCACGCGATAAAACCATGTCTCTGAACCTTTGTCCATTAGCCCTTGTCAACCCTCCATTTTCCACGAACCACTGGAACGCATCATGGTCCAGCATTTCTGTCCATAAGTAAGCATAATAACCCGCAGCATATCCATTTCCCCATATATGGCGAAAATAGCTGGAACGATAACGTGGCGGCACCTGCGATAAATTTAAATGTGTTTTCCGCAAAGCATTTATTTCAAATGAATCTACATTTTGAAGCGAATCGGCAGCAGTTAATTTATGCCATTCCATGTCAAGGTCAGCAGCAGCAAGAAGTTCGGTAAGTTTATAACCCTGGTTAAAAGTAGCGGCGTTTTTAATTTTATCTACCAAAGCCTGCGGAATGGTTTCGCCTGTTTTATAATTCTTTGCATAATTTTTTAATACCTCGGGGTACATCGCCCAATTTGCATTGAACTCAGACGGGAACTCCACAAAATCGCGGGCTACATTGGTGCCGGATAAAGCCGGGTATTTTTGATTGCCAAAGAAACCATGCAGTGCATGCCCAAATTCATGAAACATAGTGGTAACATCATCAAAACTAATTAAGGCAGGCTCGCCTGCAACAGGCTTTGAAAAATTGCAAACATTATATATGACAGGTTTTGTATTGAATAATTTCGATTGCCCAACCATGTTATCCATCCACGCGCCGCCGTTCTTATTATCTCTTTTAAAATAATCGCAATAAAATAATCCCAGCGTATCGCCATTTTCTTCAAGTACGGTAAACACGCGAACATCCTGCTGGTAAACGGGCAAATCTTTCCGCTCTTTAAAAGTTAATCCATACAGCTTGTTGGCGGCGAAGAAAACACCATCTTCAAGCACTTTATTTAATTCAAA
>JBDUEO010000451.1:0-3113 GCA_040002335.1 Parafilimonas sp.
ATATTTTGGTAATAACCTCTTTGCCAATACAGCCATTAACATTAATGGAAGCAAAGGTTGTTGGCGTTATGCAAATGGTTGACAGTGGCGATGCAGATGATAAAATTATTTCTGTTGCCAATAACGATCCTGCTGTGAACCATTACAATAATATTGAAGAATTACCTCAACATTTTTTTGATGAACTGCGCCATTTTTTTGAAGAATATAAAACACTAGAAAAGAAAACTGTAAAGGTTGCTGATTTTGATGATAAGGCAAAAGCTTTAGATATAATTGAAGATGCAATTCTACTTTACAAAAACAAATTTGGCGATAAAATGAAGTAGTTGCTGCATAGCAATAATGCAGTACAAGTGAGTGACACAACCGTGATGCCACAACGCTCAACTGCCGGTTACATAAAATTTCTTAAGCAGAATTTCTGCCTGCGTTAATTATACCAAAAGAACAACGCATAGCTAATTTTTCATACTTTTCTTTAAAGGGCGAATCTTTTATTTCGCGTATTTGCATAAGTGCATATTGTTGTATAGTTATAAGCGGCAACACAATACGTTCGCGCATGCTTACACTTGATTGCTCAACAGGATAATCAGCCATTAAGGTTTCATGGCCGGTAAGTTTTTTAATATATTCTAATGTAAGTTTATATTCTGTGTTCATCATGTTCCAAAGCTTGCCGTAGCGCGGGTTGTTTGATAAGTATTGTGTTAACGGAAAGAAGCATTTGAGCATAGACATTTCGCAGTTATCAATAAGTGTTTTAAAAAATAAAGATTCTTTATATAACTGCTGAACACTTTTCCATTTGCGGTTTTCCTCTGCTTTTTTTAATGCACTGCCCACACCATAAAAACCTGTAACGTTTTGTTTTAGCTGGCTGAAGGAGCCCACAAAAGGTATGGCGCGTAAGTCTTTTAAAGCAAGGCTTGCATTTTTGCGCTTTGTTGGGCGGCTTCCAATATTTGTGTCAGAATAAAAACGCAATGGGCTTATTTCGGCTAAATAATCTACAAATACAGGATTATTTTTTAATTGAACATAAGCGTCAAAACTATCTTCTGATAAGTGTTTCAGCAATTTTTCTTCACTTCTTGATAATGTATTTTCTTTTAATGAAAAAAGTTCGTTGGAAATGCCCGCATGAATTAATTGTTCAATATTAAACTGCGCAGATTCTATTGTTCCAAAATTTGAACTTACTGTTTGCCCCTGTACTGTCAACTGAATTTCTTTGTCAGAAATATCGCGCCCCATAGATGCATAAAACCTGTGTGTTTTACCACCGCCGCGTGCAGGCGGGCCACCTCGTCCATCAAAAAATATTACTTCAATATCATAACTTTTTGAAATGCTGGTAAGTTCTTCTTTTGCTTTATAAATGCTCCAGTTTGCCATTAAATAACCACCATCTTTTGTACCGTCAGAAAAGCCAAGCATTATTGTTTGCGTATTGTTTCGCATTTTTAAATGCTGCCTGTACACTTTATTTGAGTAAAGTTTTTTCATTACCGATGATGCTTTCGTAAGATCGTCTATGGTTTCAAATAAAGGCACAATATCAACCGTAAGCTCATCTTTTTTCCAGCCTCCTAATAAAAATAATGCATACACTTCTATTACATGTAATGCATTTTCGCAGTGGCTTATAACATAACGGTGACACGCATTTTTACCGTTCTGTTGCTGAATTGTTTTTACAGCTTCAACAGATTTTAATGTATCAGCAAAAAGCTGGTTATCGCCAAACGAAACTTCTGGTTTATGCAATTGAAGCAAGGCGGAAATTTTTTTGTCTTCATCAAGATTTATATAATCTGCCGGTAATATTTTTTGCTGAATAAGCGATTCAAAAAACTTAGTGTGAACGCTGCTATCCTGCCTTATATCAAGCGAAGCGAAATACAAACCAAAGATCTCCGATTTAAATAAAAGCTTATAAACATCTTCTATAAAAAGATTATTATTTGCCTGCAACGCAACAATAATTTCATTTAAAATATTCCTGATTTCTTCCTGTGTTATTTTTTCTGAAGCGTTGTTGTATAAATTATCATATAGGCGTTTTTCAAGGCGCGTTATTAATTGCTGCGTTCCTTTAAATGTAAGCCTTCGCTTAAGCCATTTTGCATTTTTGTGATACGAACGCAATATGCCAAAACGTAATGTTTCTGCAACTTTTAATGTAATTTCTGTTGTAACAAACGGGTTGCCGTCTCTATCTGCACCTGGCCAAAAACCCATTTGTATTAAAGCATGCTGCGGATTATTTGGTTGCTGAAAATTGTTTTTTAATAATGACATGATATTGCCTGCAGCATCATAAAAAACGTTTTCTAAAAACCATAAAAGACTTACGGCTTCATCGTACGGTGTTGGTTTGTGTTCTTTTAAAAAAGGTGTTCTGCCAAGTTGCTGTAAATAAATATTTACCTGCTCCGTGTCGTCTTTTTTTAAGGCGCGTGACAGGTCATTTATGATACCTAAAACTTCTCCTGTATAAAATTGGGTTGGATGTGCTGTTAATACAATGCGCACAGCAAAATCATTCAGCTTCTTCACAAAATCATTTTCCTTTTGCATTTGCTCAATCTGCGAGCATAATTGTTTTAAAGTTCCCGGCCCATTCACATCATTTACCTGCGTAAAAGCTGCATCTTCCAAAGCATCAAACAAAACAACCTGCCTTTCGGCATATTGCACAAAACGAAACAACAAATCAATTCTCTCTTCTTCTTTATTGTATGATGTACTTTGTTGTAAGAAATTATTGATGATTTCAGCGGGACTTTGATTTTTGTTAAATCCTTCTTCACATTGTAATAAAAACAGCGAAAGCAATACGCCTGTTTTTTCAATGCTGTGAAACGGCAACGAGGTAAACAAACTGTTATATAACTGAAATTTTAGTGCAACATGGTTTTTGAATTCCTGCAATGCTGAAGATAACTGGCTCATAATTGCGATAAATATATAAAATTATGAGCAGCCGTTTTATGGCATGTTATAAAATATTAAACTGATGGCGCAAGCCTGCTTTTGCAAGAATAAAAATTTTAGAATAATCACGAATGCGAATACGATTTTCCAATACTGATTTTGGTTTAAGC
>JBDUEO010000452.1:0-3113 GCA_040002335.1 Parafilimonas sp.
GGCATACTATAAAAGCTGATACAAAAGAAAAATGGGAGAGTATTTTACAATTGTATAATCAATTATTACAAATTGAATATTCGCCGGTAGCGGCGTTAAACAGAACATTTGCGCTTTCAAAAGCAAGAGATAAAAGAGAAGCAATTAAGGAAGCAGAAAAATTACAGCTAACCAATAATCATTATTATTATACATTGCTCGGGGAATTGTATAAACAAATTGACAATAAAAAATCAAAACTCAATTTTGAAAAAGCATACGCGCTGGCAAAAACGCAAACAGATAAACAGGTAATTAAAAAGAAAATAGTTGAGTTATAAAACATAAATTTATAAATGAATAAAAATAATTCTATTCAACCTTGGTTATCTGTTCAAAATGCAGCAGCCGCAGTTTCATTTTATAAGAATGCTTTTAATGCAACTGAAACCTATCGCTTGGAAACGCCTGATGGTTTGGTTATAAAGCTTTCTGTAAACGGAGCTGAATTTTGGATCAGTGGAAATAATGACGACAAAACAATTAACGATAAAGAATTGCAGGCAGAAAATATTCGCATGATTTTAATTGTAGATGATCCTGAAAGTTTTTTCAAAAAATCTATTGATGCCGGCGCTACAGAAATTTTTCCTGTCGGTGAAGAACATGGCTGGAAGCTTGGGAGAATTGTTGACCCTTTTGGATTGCATTGGGAAATTGGCCATCCTGTAGATGCGCATTAACATATCTATTGCTTATTATTTCTTTAGAAATAATTAAGTCTGCATTATTTTTATTGTTCAATATTATTTATGAAGCTATCTTTTATCTGTTGCCTGTTGCTAATATGTAGTTACATTTTTTCTCAGTCATTACCTGTTGCAAGAAATTACCAGGATGCTTATGATAAACAAACACGCTCAACAGATGGAAAACCGGGCGCACATTATTGGCAAAACAAAGCCGATTATGCAATTAATGTAAATTTTGCGCCGGCTAAAAGAATTGTTTCCGGCACTGAAGAAATTGTATATGTAAATAACAGCCCTGATACGCTTAACAGAATTTGGTTTAAGTTATATCCAAATTTTTATAAACGTGGTGTGCAGCGCGATCAGGATATAAAACCGGAAGATGAAAGTGATGGCGTTCGTATTGAACAAATAATGATTGATGGCAAACAAAGGTCAACAGATAAATTCAATATCACCGGTACAAATGCATGGATATCCGTTCCTGCATTATTGCCATCAAAACAAATAAAATTCAACATTACATTTTCTTATGTGTTAAATAAAACTTCACATGTAAGAATGGGAATGGTGGATGACAGTTCTGCTTTTATTGCTTATTTTTTTCCGCGTATTGCTGTATATGATGATATTGATGGATGGAACAGAATTCCTTATACCGGCACGCCCGAAATGTATAATGATTTTTGTTCGTTTGATGTACATGTTACGGTTCCAAAAAATTATATTGTTTGTGCAACGGGAAATTTAATAAATGCCGGTGATGTATATGCGCCGCAAATTGCACAGCGCATCAGCGAAGCAGAAAAAAATGATGGCATTACAAAAGTTATAGATACAACAGATCTCGCCAAAGGAAATATTACTGCGCAAAACGCTGTAAACACATGGAAGTTTAAAGCTGACAGCGTTACCAATTTTGTATTTGCAACAAGCAATCATTATATCTGGTATGCAAGCAGTTTGGTTGTTGATCCGCTAACCCAAAGAAGAACGAGGGTTGATGCTGTATTTAACCCGCAACACGAAGACTATTTTAATGTGATTGACCATGCCCGTAAAACCGTTGAGCTGATGAGTTATACTTTTCCTGCATGGCCATTTCCATATCCGCATGAAACTGTGTTTGATGGTTTAGATCAAATGGAATATCCAATGATGGTGAATGATAACCCGCTTGAAGATAATGCGGATGAAATTGAATTGACTGACCATGAAATATTTCATACTATGTTTCCATTTTATATGGGCATAAATGAAACAAAATATGGCTGGATGGATGAAGGCTGGGCAACAATAGGCGAGTGGCTGCTTTCGCCAATGATTGATTCAACAATTGCGCCTGATGATTATGGTATGGGAGAATATGGCGCCAGTGCCGGCGATGATTTTGATGTACCTATAACTGCTTTAAGCACCGAACAAAATGATGAGAGTTATTTTTTAAATTCATATCCCAAACCTGCAATGGGTTATTTGTATGTAAAAGATATGTTGGGTGATGCATTATTTACAAAAGCATTGCATTATTATATTCAGCAATGGCATGGCAAGCACCCAATGCCGCTTGACTTTTTTAATTGCATGAATACAGGCAGCGGAAAAAATTTAAACTGGTTCTGGAAAAAATGGTTTTTCGATAATGGCATTCCTGATCTTGCCATCAGCAATGTAAAACAAAGTGGTAAAAATGTATCTGTTACTGTACAAATGAAAGGCACTAAACCGGTACCTGTGCATGTTACTGTTTTTTATAAAGATGGTACACAGCAAATATTGCATCAAAGTATTGCTGTTTGGGAAAACAGTAATACCACTACTTTAAATTTTACCGCGGATAAATCAATTGATAAAATTATTTTGGGTGAAACACATGATGCAGATAGCGATCCATCCAATAATGAATATGATATGAAATAAGCACTTTTAAATTAGAATTATTTGGATTGATTATTAAGATAGAGATTGATTCATGTCTGTTTTGAAAATCATTAAAAAACTAAAAACGATTATACCCGCGTTCACAAAATCAAAGCGTGGATAATATGCTGACCCTAAAAATAAAGCAGGTACAATGGCAGCCATCGTAATTAAAAAGTAAATAAATTTTTCTTTAAGAAATTTAAGTTTCTTCAATAACAAAAAGTAAACGTAAACTGAATAAGGAACAAATACAAACCCAATTAACGAAAAACTTATTTTGCCATCAATAATATCCAATCCAATATAATGAAGGATGTTGGTTTCAATAAAATTGTAATTTATGCTTTGTATTGCATGGTTTGCCGTTGCTGAATAATTTAAAAATGGCACATTGAAAATATCTACAAAAAAACGCCATTCATTTGCATAATATAAGTTATGGTATAAAGGCAGAAAAAG
>JBDUEO010000453.1:0-3097 GCA_040002335.1 Parafilimonas sp.
CCGCTCGAAGGAAGGTTCTGTACGTGTTCCGCACCCGTTTGCCGGTCGCCATCAAGTATTGCTACCTATGCTGCCCCTCGACTTGCATGTATTAAGCCTGCCGCTAGCGTTCATCCTGAGCCAGGATCAAACTCTCCATTGTAAAAGATTTGATCTGACTATAATTCTCTTAGAAAATTAACGTCGGATATTAATTGTTTTGTTACGCTGTTACCTTACCAATAAACATTGCTATTTATTAGTACTGTTACTTTCCATCTTTCAAAGAACTTCGACCAAAATTATCAGATTATACTAACAATCTTGATGCGTGTGATACAAATGGATTTGAACCATTTATTAGCCTGATTACTAATGTATCTTTAATTTTAATGAGCTATAATTTTTTACTTTTTTATTTGGGGATGCAAAAGTAAGAGTCATGTTATTCATTTCCAAAATTATATTCAAAAATTTTTGAAATATTTTTTTGACTATTACTAAGTTATGAAAAAATATTAATGAATTATTTTATGCAGATTGCAAAAATGTTTTCAACTAAAATCACAAACAAATTAGATTGATTTTTTCGATTGCTTATTTTTTTTCTCAATGAACTTTAGCTTTTTTTCAAAGCGGGGGTGCAAAGATAAGGACTATAAACATACCATTCAAATTGTTTTAAATTTTACAAAGACAGTTTAACTTTTTTGTAATAATAACACTTTGGTTTAAAAAAATGTTGCATAAATATAATAGACATCAATGCCTATCAAATTTATCAATCTCATTACTCGGATTTTTATTTTTTTCTTCAATGAACTACTGCTTTTTCAAAGCGGGGTGCAAAAGTAGGGATATGACACTAACAAACAAATTGTTTTTATAAAAGAAATCAAGATTTTATTCACATGCTTCTTCACTAATGTGATAACATAACCTCAGACCGGTGCTAATAATGCGAAGAACCTTGTTTATCTAACTTGTTAGCGAAGCTGGATATTTGAACATTTATATTGGTAAAAAGTCTACTCAACAATGTTTATATAGTTTGCTGATGACACTTAAAAAATATAAAATCAATTTAAAATGGTTAAACTGTCATTTGCTTAACATCATTATCTACAATTAATCTTCCTGAAGTTTTCATTTTTACTTCATCAACAGTTACACCGGGAGCTAATTCTTTCAACAAAAACCCGTTTTCCGTCACAACTATAACAGCAAGATCTGTAACTATTTTTTTTACACATGCAAGGCCTGTTAACGGTAAAGTACATTTCGATAAAAGTTTGCTTTGGCCCTTTGGGTTAACATGCTGCATTGCCACAATTATATTTTTTGCACTTGCAACCAAATCCATAGCGCCGCCCATTCCTTTCACCATTTTACCGGGAATTTTCCAGCTGGCTATATCGCCGGTATCGCTTACTTCCATTGCACCCAAAACAGTAAGATCAATTTTACCGGCACGTATCATTCCAAAACTTTCAGCACTGTCAAAAAAAGCGCCGCCATTTATAACGGTAACAGTTTCTTTTCCCGCATTAATTAAATCCGCATCAATTTCATCTTCCAATGGATATGGCCCCATACCAAGAATACCATTTTCGCTTTGCAAAATCACCGTAATGCCTTCGGGAATAAAATTGGAAACGAGTGTAGGTATTCCTATACCGAGATTTACATACATTCCATCTTTCAACTCTTTTGCTATGCGTTTTGCGATTCCGAATTTGTCTAATGCCATTTTAAAGTACAATTTAAGAAGTAAGAAATATGAGGTATGATGTAATAAGAATTCTATACTACAGATTCATGATCAAGTATGCACGATTTTTATTGTTTTTCGCTCAATACGTTTTTCATAATTTTTCCCCTGAAAAATGCGATGCACATAAACACCAGCAACATCTATATTTTCAGGATCAAGCTCGCCGGGTTTTACCAATTCTTCTACTTCTGCAATAGTTATATCGCCTGCTTTTGCCATAGAAGTTGAAAAATTGCGCGTAGCTTTTCTAAAAACAAGATTACCCATCGTATCGCCTTTCCAGGCTTTTACCAGGGCAAAATCAGCATGCAATGCGAGCTCCATTAAATAATGTTTATTATTGAAAACACGCACTTCTTTACCTGCTGCAACTTCAGTTCCATAACCTGCAGGCGTAAAAAAAGCAGGAATACCCATGCCAGCCATCTGAATACGCGTTGCCAGCGTGCCCTGCGGAATTAAATCAACTTCTAATTCGCCTGCTAATAATTGCCTTTCAAACTCTGCATTCTCACCCACATAACTGCTCATCATTTTTTTTATCTGCTTTGTTTTAAGCAGTAATCCTAAACCAAAATCATCTACACCTGCATTGTTTGAAATACATATAAGGTTGTTAACCGATTTTATTTTTAAAGCACTAATTAAATTTTCAGGAATGCCACAAAGACCAAAACCACCAAGCATAATTATAGCGTTATTTTCAATATCGAATATGGCCGCATCGGCGTTAGCAAAAACTTTATTCATATAAGCAAATCGTTTTAAATTATCAGGTGCAATATTAATGATTGATGCGTGCGTTTTACTGTTAATCCACTTAATCATTCGCTAAAATCTTATCTGCAATCGCTTCAAGCTCATTCTTATTTTCATACACATAAGTAAGGCCAGCCTGGTATAAATTATCAATATTCTGCTTTGTTGCTTCATCCATTTCTGAGCAGGCTTCTTTTAAACCGGGTTCTATACGATGGTAATTATCCTGAAATTCTTTTTCAAGCGTAAGATACATTTGTGTTAGCTGGTATGCTACCGTTTCTGAATTGCCTGACATTAAAATATCAATTACAGGCTGTAGCCATTTTATTTCGCCGGCATGTTTAAATTCGTTGTAATGATATTGCTTTTTTACCGAGCCTGTGCCCAAAGAAATAATGATCATATCCTGCGCAGTTGGCTTATCTTTTTTATCTGCATTATTCAGCACTTTTGAGAAATCGGTTTTTCTCGCCTCGGCATACGCGCAAAGTGCCGGGTTGTTGGCAAACATTCCGCCATCAACCAATGTATATAACTGACCGTTTAATGATTCAATGTGCGCGGGTGAAAAATAAGTTGGCG
>JBDUEO010000454.1:0-3088 GCA_040002335.1 Parafilimonas sp.
CGCGATGTTCACGAACCGGTCCACGGCGGTCTCCGTCGCCGGTGCCAATCGCGCTTATGGTGTCGACGCCGCGTTCTCGTTCTTCCAGAACGTCGGCTTCGCCGCGTATTACGCCCGCACCGAGACGCCGGGGCTGGCGTCCGACAGCGACAGCTATCAGGGGATCGCCGACTACGGCGGCGACCGTTATGGCGGTCACCTCGAATACCTGAAGGTCGGCAACAACTTCAACCCGGAGATCGGGTTTGTCTCGCGGGTCAATTTCGGCCGCACCTACGCCACTGCCCGCTTCAGTCCGCGGCCGCGATCGCTCAAGGCGGTGCGCAAGTTCACCTATCAGGCCAACCTCGACAATTTCGTCAACGGCGGCGGCGAGCTCGAGACCCGCATTTCCAGCGGGCAGTTCAGCGCCGAGCTCGAGAACAGCGACGTGTTCGCGATCATCGTGGCGAGCGACTTCGAGCGGCTGGCGCGCCCCGCCGCGATCCTTGGCGTCACCATCCCCGAGGGCAGTCACCAGTTCACCAACACCCTCGCCACCTATGCGTTCGGCGCGCAGCGCCGCGTCTCCGGCACGCTGTTGCTGCAGACGGGCGACTTCTACAACGGTACCCTGACCTCGGTCGGCTACTCGGCCGCGCGGGTGTCGGTGCTGAAGCAGTTCTCGTTCGAGCCGACGGTGTCGCTCAACCGCGTCGTCATTCCGGGATCAACGGTGACGACGCGGCTGTATCGCACCAGGGCCGACTACGCGTTTTCGCCGCTGATGTTCACGACCGCCCTGCTGCAGTACACCTCGACCGACCGCGCGTTCAGCAGCAACCTGCGCTTCCGCTGGGAGTACCGGCCCGGCAGCGAGCTTTTCGTCGTCTACACCGACGAGCGCGACCTGACCGATCCACGTTTTGCGCTGCCGTCGCAGGTGCTCGGGCTCAGGAACCGCGCCTTTGTCGTCAAGATCAACCGGTTGATGCGTTTCTGAAGGGATTGCGAGCCGGAACGGCAACCTGCGTCGGGACGTGGCGCAGGTTGCCAATGAGATTCAGGCCGGTCGGCGCTCATGGCGCAGGGCAGGCCTCAAGGCTGCACTACTTTGTAGCGGACTGCTTGCTGGCGGACAGGCCGTCGATGTGCACCTCGAGCAGGTGGTTGACGCGGATGCCGTAGGTGCCGTCGGTTTTGGCCGCGCTCTTCGGCGAGGAGCCGACGACCGTGCCGTTGACGACGTAGTCGATCTTGTCGGGGCCGACGCGCACCTCGAGCGCATTGGTCGACTTGCCGTCGGCGCCGGGCTTCTTCACCGCGGCGTTCGGCGCCTTCGGAAGCACGTCGGTCGCGGCATCGCCGTTGCGGTGCTTGACGAGCCAGGTGCCGTCCTGCGCCACCAGGAAGTACGTATAACTCTGCTTGGCTCCGTCCAGATCGCTGCCGCCGAACACCAGACCGTAGTAGTTCGTGTGGCCGCTCGGTTTGACGAGAGTAAAAGTGCCCTTCACGGTGTAATTGCCGGTCTCCGTATTGGCCGGGTTCCAGTACACGGCCGCCTGTGGATTGGTGGCATGAAAGCCGGTGCCCATCGTCACGAATTTAATCGCGCCGGCTCCATCCGGATCGGACGCGCTGGTGCTGCGATCGGCGCGGACCATCCAGCCCTTCGGAGCCTGTGCGGCCAAGGAAACGGAGACCGTCAGCGCGGCGGCGAATGCGAGAGAAAGCGAACGCTTCATCGAGTACCTCCGGAGGCATCATATCGCCATACGCGCAGCTCGTGAACGGACCACGACGCGGTTGACGGCGCCGTCTGCCGGATCCAAAGCACGACCGTATCATTGTGCGGAATCGGGATCGACAGGGTCGGATAGCGTCCGTCTCGAACGAGCGCGGCGGCGAACTCCGGATAGGGCGACGCCTGGTACAGCAGGTGCGACTGTCCGCCGGGATCCTCTCCCTCGACGCGCAGCTGGCGCGGGTAGTCTGCGATCGATCGCTCGGCGATCTGCAGGTCCACGCGCGCCACATCGGCGGGATGGTTGAGCGACAAGCGCAGCCAGCTCGATCCGTCCTGGCCGCCGATGCCCGCAATCCAGCGGGTGTCGCGATCGCCGTCGAACAGGTTCGGGATCCGATCGGCGGATTCCGACGCCGAGACCGTCAGCTCGGCCGGTGGTACCAGGGTCAACGGAGCGCGCCTGTCGGGAGGCGGATCCCACGGCGTCAGCTCGAAGGCGGTGACCCGGGGCAATGCGGCTTCCTTCGCGATCTGCGCCGAGTCTCGCAGCGCGCGGATCGTGCGATCGGGCAGACCGGCGGCGATCGACCCCGCGTCGTAGTCGTCCGGGTGCACGAACACGTAGCGGATACCGAGCGATCGGAGCATGCGCACCGCCGCCGGAAACCGATCGAAATCGTAGAGCGGCGACAACTGCGAGCCGAGCACATCGACAAGCGGGGTGACATAGCCGCTGAAGCCGTTGACGATCGGATGCCCGTGCACCAACGTCATGAACTGATAATCGAGCAGCTGTTCCCCTGACGGGTGGATCGGCAGATGCAAGGCCGCACCAGCGGCGCGGCCCGCCAGCCAGAACGCGACGCCGCGATCTTCCGGACGGCCGCGCGCGCTGTAACTGACGGTGGTGATCGGGACCGCCCAGCCGTCCGCGACGACCATCAGCACGCAGGCGGCGGCAACCGGCAGCCGGAACCGGGGCGCCGCGCGCCGGAGCAGCCAGTCGACGCCGAACGCCACCAGCACGGCAAGCGCCGCGACGACGATGATGGCAAAGCGCGCGGGGACGCGCATGCCGTCCATGCCAGGCACCATCGCGAGCAGCCACGCATACGGCCCGTGCGTGGTCAGCACCGTCCCCCAGACCCGCACGCGAGGGCCGAGCGACAGGGCGAGTGCCGCCAGCGCCACCGAGCCGTAGAGGATCGCCCACCGCCGGCGCCGGGGATCGCCGAGAGCGGTCCACAGTCCGATCGCGGCCAGGCCTGCTGCGAACAGTCCCGGAAGCAGTTCCTTCTCCGGATCCACGCCGACGGCGGTCGGCAGCCAGCGCCACACGCCGACGCTGTCCTTGCCGAC
>JBDUEO010000455.1:0-3081 GCA_040002335.1 Parafilimonas sp.
TTCACTATAAAAAAACTGCCCCGCGCTTTGTTTGCAACAGGGCAGTTATAAAAATTCTTACGTTTTTAAAAATCAAACCCGAGCGAGAAATAGAATATTGCTGGACCTCTAAAAACACCTCTCATTTGCCAGCCAATATCTCCTCTTAAAAAATATCCTAATAAAGTGCTTCTTGCACCAAAACCATAACCACCTGCTAATGGGCCTAAGCCGCCGGCTCTTACTTTTACAGTTAATGGGCTTACACCACCAAACAGATCATCAGGGCCCTGGTAAATAATTTCCGGCCGTTTAATATTGCTTATTGGCCCATTCCATGCAGTTCCTAAATCGAAAAATTGTATTAACTGAAAGTTGCGTAAAAATGCGTTATTAACAGGACTGCTGAAAAATGTTGTAAAAACAGGCAACCTTAATTCGCTGTTTATTACAAGATTGTTGTTTCCGTTAGCCACATTTTGATCAAAGCCTCTTAAGTTTAAAGCAAGGGTTTGAAAAGCATAAGGAACAGATGGGTCTGCTGTATTTATCTGGTTAAATTTTGGTGAAACCCAGCCATCTTCACCACCCAAATAATAAATGATCTTTGCTTCGCCGAAAGAAAAATCTCCGGCACCTCTTACTGCCCAAATAAAATTGCGGTAAATTTTTAAGTAGTTACGTACATCAAAACCAATATTGGTTACAGGCTTGCCACTTAATGAAGAACCTCCGGCAGCAATAAAATATTCTGCATAAATTTTCCATCGTAATCCGTTCCAGATATTATCTGCAGGATTTATTGAATTATCATATACATATTCAAGTCTTCCCTGGATGGTATTTGCCACAGAATCTTTTACTTTTAGCGCTTCCGGATAACCTGCAGAACCGGCATATAAAGGCCTTAAAATGCCAATGTCTTTTCTAAGGCCCACAGTAAATCTCACACTTTTGGTTTCATCGAAAGGGTATGCAAAATTTGCCTGGTATAAATTGGTAATTACTTCATTATCCACATCACTTAAACTTATATTGAGATTAGGATCAATGCCGGTAAAAAATCCCTGGTAATTAGTTACGTTACTTCTGTAATAAGTTAAGCCCCAATCAATACGTTTGCGATAATTCTGATAAGTAAGAAACACATCTTTATCCGTTAATGAAGTGCCTAAACGAAAGCCGCCAATAAGTTTTACATCTTCCATAATATCACTTACACCAACTCTGAATGTAAAGCTTAAGGCATTGTTATTATTAAGATAGATAGGACCTTGCTGCGCATAGCCTCCAAAAGGCTGATAACGGTTTACTAAAATGTTATTTGTAAAACCAGCAAGTACATAATCTGCTTCAAACTTTTTCTTGTAATCAAAAAGTTTTGCTTTGCTTACATAATCAATTCCTGGTATAACTGGTTCTTCAGTAGCGCCTGATTGTGTTGTATCAATTTTGTTTGATGAAGAATCTTGAAACTCGCTTTGAAATTGGGTATTATTTTCAGGCTGCGGTTGCTCTTGCTGCACCTGTATATTTTTTGCACCTTCCAGTTTTTCTGCAGTTATTATTCTTCGTACAAAATCTGTTGGCCTTGCATTTATGTTTCTTTTGCGCAGGGTTGCAGAATCAACTTTTAACTTATATAAAAACTCATAATCACCTTCGCGCCTTACTTCACTTACCTGGCCATTGTTGCCGGCCACTCTTGTTTCCAGCAAACTGCTTTGATAGTTTGTAATAGGAAAAGTATAGGTGCTGTCGTTATATACTTTGAAATAACTTATGCTATCCGGCTGCGATTTTTGCCATGCATGTAATGTTGAATCCATTTCTTTTGGTTCGGGATTACGTAACACATCTTCACCTATATAATATAAGGTATCGAGGCCGCCGGTTTGCGTTGTAAAAAATCCTGCCCAACGATTGTTAATTCCATTTTCATCGCTAACAAAAGTGAAATGATTTTGATTGTATTGCATGGGATAGCGTGCATCGCCATATTTCATGTTAGTTAGCTGTGTAATTTGCCTGAACTCACTGTTGTTATTTATATCTGCAAGAAATATATTAAAATGATTCCGGCTTGGCAATACCGTATCGCCTTTTGGTGCATTTATACCAGGCCGGTTTGATGCGAAAATAATTCCAAGTCTACCCGGGAATGATACAAATGTGGGATCAAGATCATCATATACATCATCTGTTATTTGTTTTACCTGCCCGTTGTCAATTCTGTAGGTATAAATATCGCTGTGGCCATTTTTAACTGCGCTTACTACAAGCGTGTTGGCGTTAAAAATAAACCCTGCATCAAGTACCTGGTCAAAGCCATCAATCACTTGTTTGTATCTTTTTATATTAGCAACAACATCATACACAAACATGTTTGTTTTTCCTTCTTTTGTATAGATGCATAACAAGCGCGTGCCTTTTCCATCCCAGGCAAGAATGGGCATGTTAGGATTCATATCGCCGGCAATGGTGCGTACGCCGTAATCGAGCAAAGTTTTCTCGTTATACAAGTTATCAAAATACTTTATTTTGTAAACGCCTTTTGTAAATTGTACAACCGCATAAGAATTATTTTTTGGATTTGGATTGGCGGCGAAATGATAGAAATCGCTTTTTGATGCATCTTCTACCACAGATAATTTTCCACGCGGTGCATTACGCCGTCCTTTTATATCGGCCACATACAATTCCTGCTCATCGTTCATAAAATCTGCAAGCACATATTTGAATTTCTTTTTACAGATTTTTAAAGAAGCTGTGTTTAAGCTTTTATATAATCTGGCGAGGTATAAAAAATACGTAACGTTTTGTGGTTTATATTTTCTTGCTATATAATACCAGAAAGCGTTACCGGCAAGCAAAGGTTTATCAAAAGCAAACTGGTAAAAATTATTATAATCACCACTTAACATCACATTTTTTAAAGCATCATCTTTTTCAATGCTCCATGGATCAGCAATGTATTCAACATAACCATCGGTTAGCCATTGCGGTAAATCGAGCAAAGCCTGGTTGCTTGCAAATTCGCCAATATCATCTCCAAATAAAATATTATCTGTAAGAATTTTTGCAATGCCTTCACGCACTTTT
>JBDUEO010000456.1:0-3078 GCA_040002335.1 Parafilimonas sp.
ATACCTGTTCTTTTTCTGGGCGGCAACAATAAGTTACGGGCAGGTATATGTTGGCGTTCACTATCCAACCGATGTTATTGGCGGTGCCATTATTGGCAGTATTGTTGGTTATTGTGTGGCACTTGTTTACAACAAGAAAATTGGGTTGCCGGTTCTAAAAACGTTTGGCACAAATATTATTGATAATAAAGCATAAAAAAATCATTAAACACATATTGATTAGTTTTACGCTTTTATGACTAACATACTTATTATTCTTGGGCTTATTATTTTGAATGGCCTTTTTTCAATGGTGGAAATTGCACTGGTTTCTTCGCGCAAATCAAGGTTGGAAGCGCAGGCTAATAAAGGTGATAAACGCGCAAAAGATGCATTAGATCTTGCCAATAATCCTGATAAATTTATTTCCACCACTCAAATAGGCATTACATTAACAGCGATATTAAATGGTATTTTTTCAGGAGAAGAATTATCGCACGACTTTGCTATTTTTCTTGGGCGGTTTTCTTTTATTGGTAATTATAATCAAATTGCTGCTACTATCATTATTGTTTTTTTGGTAACTTATTTTACACTTGTTTTAGGCGAGTTGGTTCCCAAAAGAATTGGCTTAAGTAATCCGGAAGGTATTTCAAAAACGTTTGCTTCTTTTGTGCGTGTTTCCATTTTTATAAGTTATCCTTTTATTTCGCTGTTAACAAAATCCAGTTCACTCATTTTTAATTTATTCAGCATTACAAATAGAGATTCAAATGTTACTGAAGATGAAATAAAAGCCATTATAAATGAAGGAACAGCACAAGGTGCCATTGAAGAAGCTGAGCAGGAAATAATTGAACGCTTGTTTCACCTGGGCGACAGAAATATTACTTCGCTTATGACGCACCGCAGCGATATTATATGGCTTGATATAAACCTTACTGTAAATGATATTAATAAATTGCCTGACGACAAAATTCATAGCGTTTATCCCGTTTGCGATGGAACAATTGATAACATAAAAGGTATTGTTTCTTTAAAAGATATTGTAAAAGCAAAACCAGCAACAGCGTTAAAAGATATTGCATCAGCAGGTTTATATGTGCCGGAAAACAATTCTGCATACAAACTGCTGGAACGATTTAAAGAATTAAAACTGCATTATGCTTTTATTGTTGATGAATATGGAGCGCTGCAGGGAATGATTACACTGAATGATATTCTTGATGCCATTGTAGGAGAAGTGCCTGAACTTGATGAAGATTTATATGAAATTGCTGAACGAAAAGACGGAAGTTTTTTAATTGATGCGCAAATACCTTTTTATAATTTCTTAAGCTATTTTGATCTTACAAATTATCTTGATGATGAAGAACAACAGTTTGATACACTTGCCGGCTTTATGTTAGATGAATTGGAACGCATTCCGAAAGCAGGCGACCAGTTTGAATGGCACGGTTTTAAATTTGAAATAATGGATATGGATAATAACCGCATTGATAAAATACTTGTATATAAACCAGCGGAAGAAGAATTAAAATCGGAAAACGATTAATTAACGCCGGTTGCGCCATCACGCACTTTTATTTTCTTTTTGTTTGAATTTTTTTTCTCGTACTGTAACACTTCGGGAGGTTTATTTTTATTAGCAATAGAAAGTGAATCTGCCGGATTGTTTTGCGCGTTGGTTAAAGAATCGTTTAAAGCCTGGTTTGATTTTTTCTTATTTGTAATAAGCTGATCAATTACGTATTCTTCTGTTTTGGTAATGGTTCCCCTTTCAGGGTCGTAGTAAGTCCAGGTACCGTGTTTTACTGTTGAAGATTCAACTTTCATAACCCGCAAATCATACTTATCAGGATTATCAAGATGGTATACTCTTACTGTATCGTAAGGATGTAACGGATCTATTGCTTTCCAACTTTCTTCGCGTATCATTCCTATTAAATTATAATAACGGCATACGCCATTTTTGTTTCCCCATTTATAATTTTCTTCAGCAATTACATCGCCCATTAAATTATACGTTGTCCACGCGCCTTCTTTTTTTCCATCTATATAAACACCTTCGGTTTGGTAACCAGGTTCTCCATGATTATTTACTACACGTGTAATCCATTTTCCTTCTTGCAAATTTTGAAAATCAGTACAATTTATTGTATCATGCTTTGCATTTAACTCGTAGGTTTTACACTGGCCAAAAGATGGCTTCGTTAAAAAAAATGCAATGGCTATCAAACACGCGCTGCTACACTTCATATATTATATTAACGCCTTACTTAATAATTTCTTGTGTTGAAAATATACCGTTTATAATTACTTTATAGAAGCTCTTGTTGCTTTAACATCTGTAGGTAAAATAGCTGAAGATTTATTACCAAAACTGCTACGGATATAAGTAAGTATATCAGCAATTTGCTGATCAGTTAAAGCGTTTTGTGCAGGCATGTTATTAGTGTAATCTTCGCCGTCTATCTGAACATGATCAACCGAACCCTGCAAAACCCATTTAATTAATTTGTCTTTATCGCCTGTAACATAAGATGTTTTAATAAGCGGTGGGTTCATTTTTGGAACGCCACTGCCATTGGCCTGATGGCAGGACAAACAATATTTTTTATACAAAATGGCGCCACGCTGTTTAGACGTTGGTTGTTGCTGTGCATTAACAGCTAAAAAAGCTATACAGCATGCGGCTGCAATAATTTGTCTCATTTATTTACCCTTGTACATAATTCTGTAAATAGTTCCTTTCACATCATCACTAACATATAAAGAACCATCGGGTCCCTGTGCCAAACCACAAGGACGATGTTGCGCATCTGCCGGTGATGATACTGTTTTTTCGCCGGAGAAACCATCAGCAAAAATTTCCCAGTCACCGCTTGGCTTACCATCTTTAAATGGAACAAAAGCTACAAAAAAACCTTTTTGAGGTTCTGGCGCCCTGTTCCATGAACCATGAAAAGCGATGAACGCGCCATTCTTATATTTTTCAGGAAACATATTTCCTGTATAAAATAATAATCCGTTTGGTGCCATGTGGCCGGGAAAAGCAACTACAGGATCCTGGGCTTCACCTGTATAAATTTTTTTTCC
>JBDUEO010000457.1:0-3073 GCA_040002335.1 Parafilimonas sp.
CATCGCCGGGGTAAGCATCCTCAATAATATCTTTACTTCTTGCTAAAAAAGAATATGGATTGCTGAAGCGGAAATCTTTATCCAACCGTACATGATGATAATATTTATTTCTTTCAAACCTGCCGCTACAAATGCGCATAAAAGCAATACGATCGCGATGGCGCGGATCGAGATTCGCATGAATTTTAAAAACAAAACCGCTTAGTTTTTTTTCATCAGCATGTACAATGCGTTTACTGGTTTCGCGGTCAAGTGGTTCAGGCGCAATTTTAATAAACGTATCGAGCAATTCTTTTACACCAAAATTATTAATGGCGCTTCCAAAAAATACCGGCGCAATATTTCCTGACAAATAATCTTCTCCGTTAAGCTTGCCGTAAACGCCATCAATTAATTCTACATCTTCACGTAAAACATCTGCATCTTTTTCGCCAATTTTTTCATTTAATACGGGCTCGCTTAAATCATTTATTACAATACTATCTTCTTCATTTGCTTTGGTATTTGCGGAGAATAATAAAAGGCTTTTTGTATCAAGATTATATACACCTTTAAAATCTTTACCGCTGTTTATGGGCCACGTCATCGGGTGCAACTGAATCTTTAATTCTTTTTCTATTTCTTCAAGCAAATCGAAACGGTTCTTGCCATCGCGATCCATTTTATTAATAAAAACAATTACCGGCGTTTTACGCATGCGGCAAACTTCCATCAGCCTGCGTGTTTGTTCTTCCACGCCATTAACGCTATCAATAACCAACACGACGCTATCAACCGCAGTTAATGTGCGGTAAGTATCTTCAGCAAAATCTTTATGGCCCGGTGTATCTAATAAATTAATAAGAAAGTTTTTATATTCAAACGTCATTACACTCGTGGCCACAGAAATTCCGCGCTGGCGTTCAATCTCCATAAAATCGCTTGTAGCATGCTTTTTTATTTTGTTGCTTTTTACAGCGCCGGCAGTTTGAATAGCACCGCCAAATAATAAAAACTTTTCTGTAAGTGTTGTTTTACCGGCATCGGGATGCGAGATAATTGCAAATGTTCTGCGGCGGCTAATTTCTTTTGTGTTCATTTTAGTTTGATAGTTGATGGTTCATCGTTCATAGTAGTTCTAACTATGATCTATAAGCTATGAGCCATGAACTATTTCAGGGCGGCAAATGTAAGCAGTGATACGTTATTACTTGTTTTGCTGTAAACAGTTAACTAAACTGAAAGGAAAATACTGCTATTGGCGCGAAAGAAAATTGCCGGGAATACGCATTCCCTGTTCATCATTCACTACTTTTTTCATAACTTTTTTTAATCTTTCGGGCAGTATCTTCTTTTCTTCTTCGGTTAGCGGATGAATAATTTCTAAAAACTCATCTGCATCATCATAGTAACCAAAATACAGGTCATAATAATCGTTTGGGTGCAGGCGTAAAGATATTTGCCGGTCTTCCTCATACTGATGCGTGGTGATGATAGCCCACTGGTCTTCATCCAAAAAATCAAAATGTATTTCTATCGGGTCTTTGCTTAATATTTCGGTAACTAATTTTTCAATCAGGTCAGCGGAATGATTTTTTACTAATTCTTCAAATGTCATAATCGTATTGGTAAATATTTTTACTGATGGCAAAGGTATTGTGCATTTGCAAATACTTATAAAGAAAAGAGTACAGCTAATATTTAGAATTACTATCAATTATTTCAGCGGCTCAATATATTATAGAATTCGCTTAATATATAATCATGCAATCTTCTAATGATAATTGTGAAAGTATGTTGCCTGTAATCAACTTAATTTTGCAATATGTTATTGCAACAATTTCAGTTGAATTTAAAAACAGCATTCCCTTTTATTCATACTTCACAAAAATTATTGCTTGCTGTAAGCGGAGGAATTGACAGCGTGGTGATGACAGATCTTTTTTATAAATCAGGTTTTGATTTTGCTATTGCACATTGCAATTTTCAATTAAGGGAAGAAGAAAGTATAAGAGATGAATTGTTTGTTCGTTCGCTTGAAAAAAAATATAATAAGCCAATTTTTGTAAAAAGATTTGATACAAAAAAATATGCCGCAGAACACAAAATTTCTATACAGGAAGCTGCGAGAGAATTAAGATATGAATGGTTTGAGGAAGTCAACAGTCAACAGTCAACGCTAAACGGTGAACAGTTTTTAGCAACCGCACATAATGCTGATGATAACATAGAAACCATAGCCATGTTTTTCTTTCGCGGCACCGGTATAAACGGGTTAACGGGCATTAAACCGTTTGATAAAAAAAGAAAAATTATCCGCCCGTTATTATTTGTAAAACGAAAATATATTGCCGCTTATGCAAAAGAGAATTGCATAACCTGGGTTGAAGATTCATCGAATGCAGCTAATAAATACACGCGTAATTTTTTTAGAAGAAATGTTATTCCTGCGGTGGAAGAATATTTTCCAAATGCAAAAGATAACCTGCTTGAAAACATAAAACGCTTTGCTGAAACGCATCAATTATTTACGCAGGCAATTGAACTGCATAAAAAGAAATTGCTTGTACATAAAGGCAACGAAATTCATATAGCAGTTTTAAAATTGCAACAAACAAAACCACTTGATACTGTTTTATGGGAAATAATTAAACCATATAATTTCAACAGCAAACAAATTGATGAAATAAAAAAATTGTTTACCGCAGAGAATAGCAGTTATGTACAATCTTCATCGCACAGAATAATTAAAAACCGCAACTGGCTTATAATTGCGCCCGTTGAAAATGAAGAAGCTGATCATGTTTTAATTGAAGAAAATGATAAACAAATCAATTTTAAAAATGGTGTTTTGCATTTTGAAAAATTGCCTGTTGCCAATTATCAGTTATCAACCATCCATTCAATAGCGCAGCTTGATGCAGCAAAAATTACGTTTCCATTATTGTTGCGCAAATGGAAACAAGGCGATTATTTTTATCCGCTTGGCATGAATAAAAAAAAGAAACTCAGCCGTTTTTTAATTGATGAAAAATTATCTGCAACGCAAAAAGAAAACGTTTGGGTTTTAGAAATGAATAAAAAAATTATCTGG
>JBDUEO010000458.1:0-3072 GCA_040002335.1 Parafilimonas sp.
TGGTTGCTGAATGCAAAACACATTGGGATTGCGTAAAGCAAATGAAAGCAATTGTGCCAGAATTTATAAGCAATAATTCAAGATACGAAAAGCTTGATGCACACGAATTATCCCTTGTGGCTAATTTAGCATAATCTGAAATTAAGCGAATGAATTTAAAATAGCTTAGCCGAATTTTCTAATTAGTTATTTAACTAAGACGAGGCTGTCTCACAAGATCGGGATAGCCTCGTCTTTTTTAGTAAATAAAATTAATATTCTAATGATATAAACATGCTATTCGTACCGTTTCATACTATCTCTCCATCAACTCCGTTATATTTGTTGTTGTAATAGTGATATGGCTAACAGGTTAAAAAAGAAAATAATAAAAGCGCCCAGCGCTGCAAAATTAAATCCGGATAAAGAAGCAGACGTTACAATAAAAGAAGTTGTAAAAGATGAACGTACCTCTAAAATTACCGGTGCTGTAAGTTTATTGTTTGCTGTATTCCTTTTTATAGCATTTATATCTTATTTCTTTACGTGGAAAGATGACCAGGACAAGGTTTTCCAGTTTGGTGCGAAAATATTTTTTCCATCAAACAATGCACATGTAGATAATTTGCTTGGTGTACTTGGTGCATATATTTCTTACGTTTTTATTAATGAAGGTTTCGGCGTTGCATCATTTTTATTCTGCACATTCTTTTTTGTGATTGGTTCCAATTTATTATTTGGAAAAAAGATATTTAATGTTGCGCGAAATCTTCGGTACTTAATCGCAGGCTTAATTGTATTGAGCGTTTCTTTTGCTTTTTTCTTCAGAGGCAGTCAGTTTTCATGGGGTGGCGCAGCAGGCGAATTAATGAAAAACTGGCTTGTTAATTTTATTGGTAATGTTGGCACCGGCGCTTTACTTGTTCTTACTGTTTTGGCTTACGTAATCTGGCGTTTCAATCCCACATTTAAATTACCTGAACGAAAACAAAAACCGTTATCACAAAACATATTTGAACAGGAAGATAACAGCGCTTTTGATGAGGAATATGAAAAACTGCATTACACAGCTGATGGAAAGCTTTCTGTGAATGATAGATTTGCTGCTGACAAAAATGATGTATTAAATAACAATAACAGGTTAAAAAATGATGATGGAAATGTTGTTGTTATTATGCCGGAATCAAATGTTATTAATCATGATGATGATTTAAATCTTGTTGAAAAAGAAACGGTTTATCAACCAATGATTAATGAATTAATAAATCATGAACCCGGAAGTTTGCTTGATTTAAGTATTGAACAACCGCTTAAAGTAAAATCAAAAAAAGATAAAGAAGCAGATGATGCAGCCATGCAGCTTGAAATAAAAGATGCGGCCCAAGACGAGTTGATTGACAACAGTGAACCGGTAAATGATGTTGAGAAAAAGCAATCAGCCGTAAACAGTCAGCGCTCAACGGTGAATTATGAACCAACTTTAGATTTAAGCAATTATAAATATCCTTCGCTTGATTTATTAGAAGCGCATGGCAGCGAAAAAATTGTGCATGACCCAAATGAACTGGAAGCAAATAAGAACCAGATCATTTCCACTTTAAAAAATTACGATATACAAATTCAGCGCATAAGCGCAACGGTTGGCCCAACAGTTACTTTGTATGAAATAGTTCCCGCGCCAGGCGTTCGTATTAGCCGCATAAAAAATTTAGAAGATGATATCGCATTAAGTTTAGCAGCACTCGGTATTCGCATCATCGCACCAATTCCCGGCAAAGGCACAGTTGGTATTGAAGTGCCGAATGTGCGCAAAACGGTTGTAAGCATGAAAACATTACTGGCATCTGAAAAATTTCAAAACAATAATTTTTCATTGCCTATCGCCATCGGCAAAAAAATTGATAATGAAAATTTCATTGTTGATCTTGCTACTATGCCGCATTTATTAATGGCAGGTGCAACAGGCCAGGGAAAATCAGTTGGTATAAATACATTACTTGCTTCATTATTGTATAAAAAACATCCATCCCAATTAAAATTAATTTTGGTTGATCCTAAGAAAGTTGAACTGAGTTTATACCGCGTTATCGAAAGGCATTTTCTTGCAAAGCTTCCCGGGGAAGAAGAACCAATCATCACTGATACAAAAAAAGTAGTGCATACTTTAAATGCGCTTGCTACTTTAATGGACATACGTTATGACCTTTTAAAAGAAGCAAGTTGCCGCAACATAAAAGAGTACAACGAAAAATTTATAAACCGAAAATTAAATCCGCAAAAAGGCCATGAGTTTTTACCATTTATTGTTTTGGTAATTGATGAATTTGCCGATTTAATTATGACTGCGGGCAAAGAAATTGAAATGCCGATTGCCCGTTTGGCGCAGCTTGCAAGAGCTGTTGGTATTCATCTTATTATTGCAACACAACGCCCTTCAGTAAATATTATTACCGGAACAATTAAGGCAAATTTTCCTGCGCGTATTGCATTTAAAGTATCTTCTAAAATTGACAGCAGAACAATTTTAGATACCGGCGGCGCTGAACAATTAATTGGTAAGGGTGATATGCTGATTAGTTATAACGGCGAAATTACACGTGTGCAATGCGCATTTGTTGACACGCCCGAGGTGGAAAAAATATGCGAGTTCATCGGCGATCAGCAAGGTTATCCGCAGGCATATCAATTACCTGAATATACCGATGAAAAAGAACTCGAAGCAAAAGGCTTTGATTTAACCGATCGTGATGCATTGTTTGAAGATGCCGCAAGATTAATTGTTCAAAACCAAATGGGAAGCACATCGCTTATTCAACGCAGAATGAAACTGGGTTATAACCGTGCCGGCAGGTTAATGGATCAATTGGAACAGGCAGGAATTGTAGGCCCAAATCTTGGCAGTAAGGTAAGAGATGTACATGTAAAAACAGAAGCTGAGTTGCAGGAATTACTTGATATAATAGGTTAGATTCTTGTACATAAAATTAAAAAAATAAAGCCTGACTTTTTTTAGCCAGGCTTTAAAATATGTATAAGACAAATTTAGAAAGAACTTATAGCGCGCACATTTAAAGTAAACGTTTTATTATCTTT
>JBDUEO010000459.1:0-3059 GCA_040002335.1 Parafilimonas sp.
GAAATGCCAACAGTCTGATGGGCGCGATTCAGGCCCGCCGTAAATTCGTTGATCAAGTTCGAGCGGAAAGTATGAATCATGGTGAAAACCGCGCCCGCCGATTGGATGCCGTAGTCGGTCGGCAATTGGCCCCAGCCTCCCGTGCTGTTGAGCGTGGCGCCGATGCCGCGGTCGCCCTGATAGTCGTTCATCAGGCGGACGAACATTTGAGTCTTGGGCCCGGCGCCGAAGTCCAGCCGCAGGATGCGGTCTTCGCGCGGATCGTGGCGGCCGAACTGGTAGATGGAGTTGTATTGACGCTGCCCGGTTGGATCGGTGGTAAAGGGCGCCGGGAACAGGTTCATCATCGCGTAGCCGGCGGGCGAGATACGGCTCGCTGGAATGATGTTGCCCGGGAATTGCACTTTGTTATTATTTGGATCCAGAATTCGAATCGCCGTACCCGTTGTCGTGGTCGTTTTTGAGAAGTCGCCCGACCGCTCTGCCACAGTGGGCATAGTGAATTTGTTGAGATTGCCGGGAGTTAAAAACGAGAGATAATCCTCGGAAAAGAAAAAGAACAGCTTGGTGCGGCTCTTGTTGAAGTTAGTGCCAGGGATAAGCAGCGGCCCGCCGATGGTGCCTCCAGAGTTGCTGAAGCGGTACAGCGGTTTCTGTATCCTGTTTGCGTTGTTGAAATATTCATTGGCGTTCAGCGGCTCATGGCGGTAAAAGTAATACGCGCTGCCATGAAACTGGTTGGTGCCGTTCTTCACAGACACCACAAGTTGGCCTCCGCTGCGCGAGCCGTATTGCGCGGAGTAGTTCGATACCATCACCTTCACTTCGCCGATGGCGTCGACGCTAGGCGCCATGTACCCTGAACACACGCTTCCGGTGGTGCAGCCGCTGTCCTGGCTCGATACGCCGTCCAGGCTAATCAGCACCTGGCCCGTCTGGCCGCCGTTGACCGTCGGCATGCCGGAGTTCCAGCCCGGCACATCGTGGTTATTCAGGTCCACCACTCCGGGCAAGGTCTGCAACACGCCCAGCCAATCGCGGCCGCGGACCGGAGAGTTTTCGAGCATATTGCTATCGACCTGGATGGTGCGGTCGGAACTGTCCGTGGCTACGCGTGCGGTTTCTGCTTGCACGGTGACCGTACTGTTGACGTCGCCGATGGCCATCCGGATTGTGTGCAGGGCCACCTTTTCGTTGGCGCTGACGTTGATGGCCTGTTGAACGTAAGATTTGAATCCGGGTTGAGTGACCTGAATCGAGTAGTCGCCTGGAACCAGGTTAGGGAAGATGAAACTTCCACTACTTTCAGTGGTGAGAGTGCGCATCTGCTTGCTCAGATCGTGAGTCAGATGGGCTGTTGCGCCGGCAATGGGCGCATCGGCCGAATCGGTTACCGTCCCGGAAATCTGTCCGGTGACGCTCTGCGCGAGTGCGTTCGAGAACACCCCTGCAAAAATATATAGCACGGCAGCCGCCGATGTGATGCGAGTAAACATGAGAATCGTTCCTTCTTCTTCGTTCCTAACTTTGTGGTGACAGCGACCCTGCTGAAATCGACTGAACTTTGCATCTATACTACACAATCCGCAAAGCTGTTGCACAGGTAAATCGTCGACTTGCGGCCGGGATCCCGGATGCCAGATTAATATCATAGGGAAGTGTCCGGCTAGAAGCATCAGCGTGGCGTTGTGGCGTTCGTGATATTCTTAGTTGTTAGGGTCGCAAATAAGATGCAGAAGGCTCTGATCGCGGTTGCATCCACATTTCTGCCGACTACCCATGCCGATTACCGCGACACATTGCCCGCACTGCGCTTCGCATATTATGGCCTGAAACCCCCAACTTCCAGGAGGAATTAAATTTATTATGAAAATCGATATAAATGGTTCTTTGTTCGTCTGTTCGCTCGTATGCCTGGTTGCGAACGCCGCATGGGCCGATCAGATCGAATTGAAGAATGGAGATCGAGTCACCGGATCTATTGTCAAGAAGGATGGCAAGAATCTCGTCATCAAAACGGACCATTTCGGCCTCGTCACCACAGCTTGGGATCAAGTGGAGTCGATAAAAGCCGACAAACCCGTCAACGTCGTCACCGCGGACGGCAAGAACGTCCAGGGAACGATCGCGACTACAGACGGAAAAGTCGAAGTGGCAACGGCGGGTGCAAAGCTTAGCCTGGCCCCTGCGGAAGTAACGGCGATTCGCGACGCCGCTGAACAGAAGGCCTACGAACGAATGCTGAAGCCCGGTTGGGGACAGCTTTGGGCCGGCACGGGCAGTGTTGGGTTCGCCGGAACAAGCGGCAATGCCAAGACCCTGACCTTTACAGCCGGCATCAATGCCGCCCGTGTCACAAGTAAAGATAAGACTACTCTGTACTTCAACGCAATCAAGGCTTCGGCTCTTGTCGATAACAAAACTTCAGACACCGCTCAAGCGATTCGCGGCGGGATCGGCTACGATCATAACGTCAGCCCGCGCATGTTTGTGAACGTGTTCAACGATTACGAATTCGACAAGTTTCAGAATCTCGATTTGCGATTCGTCCTTGGCGGAGGTTTCGGTTTCCACGCAATAAAAACCGACCGGAACCACCTCGACGTTCTGGGCGGCCTGGCTTACAATCGATCGACCTTCAGCACTCCGCTGACGCGAAATGCGGCGGAAGTTTATTGGGGTGACGAGTACAGTCTCAAACTCAGCGGATCCACATCGTTCGTTCAGAGCTACCGGATGTTCAACGACATGACCAACACCGGTTCCTACCGTGTGAACTTCGACGCAGGCTTGTCGACCAAGTTATCAAAGTGGCTGGTTTGGAATGTGTCTTTGAGCGACCGCTATCTCAACCGTCCTGCTCCGGGGCGCAAGTCCAACGACTTCTTATACACCACCGGACTCGGAATCACATTTGCAAAGTAAGTGCCGGTTCGATTGGGAAGTCGGCTCGGCCTAGCTCAGCGCCTTGATGACTTCCCTGCCGCGGTCGAGCATCATCGCTGCTTCACTCCCCGTGCCAAGGAAGCGCATACCGCGCTTCTTCCAGAACTGCGCCA
>JBDUEO010000460.1:0-3057 GCA_040002335.1 Parafilimonas sp.
GCAGGCTGCTAACATTGCTTTGCTCATATCCAATCCCCAATGCGGATACAATGGTTGTGCCTGTTCTGCCTGGCCAAGATCAACTGCTTTTTGAAAAATTGGTTTTGCCTTTTCTTTGCCGCCGCCAAATTGTTCAGGCGTTCCAAACACACTCATGCCTTGTAAATAGTAAGCTCTTGGATTATTTGGGTTTAACTGCATTGCTTTTTGCAAATCAGTAGATGCTTGTGCACCAAATGTCATGTAAAAGCTTTGCGGGTCAACCAGCATTTGTTGTGTTGCAACCATGTTACGAATGGTGAGTATTTCAGATTTTGCAGAATCGCCTGTTGCTGCTGCATCAGCTTTATCAAGCAAACCGTTTATACGTGATGCCAGCGTAGTTATAGTGCCCGATAAATCTGATACCTTCATTGCTGTTACGCCTTTTCCATCCGGATAATATTGCCAGCCTTCAGTTGCCAATGACATGCCTGCCCAATAATATGGAAGCCATTGTGTTTTTTCTGCATCGCCAATGCGTGTAAAAGCGGCAGCCATGTTTTCAAAATCGCTTACTGTTTTTGCGCTGTCGAACATTGATAGTGTTTGTTTCATCGCATCAGCATATTTATCGCTTTGTGCTTGTGTTGCAACAGAGAAAAATAGGGTTGCTGCTAATAATAATTGTTTCATGTTTTGTGATTTTTATAGTTGATTGTTTTGTTGATTTTTTAAACGCTCATATTCCTGCTCTGCAGTAAATAAATTATTGCCCTGATAAGCAGCAAGATATTGGAAAAGAATTCCAACTCCCCAACCGATTATTGGCCAGATTGGCCAGAAATAAGAACCCGCGCCTGAAGAAAAAAACCAAACGCAAACCAGGAAAAATATTACAAATACATAAGCTGAAAAGCTCCATTTAAAAGCTGCCCTTTTTTTTGCAACTTTCCATAATGTGTCTTCTTGTTGTTGATAATTATTCATACAATTCTTTTTATGATGATGAAAAACAGTTTAATTATTTTGTTTCGCTTTTAATTTTTTATACTCTTTGTCTTCAGAAAAAAATGTGTTGCCGGAATATGCTTCCATATATTGAATTAATAATGAAAATGCGAAACCAATCATTGGCCACATAGGCCAGAAATAAGATTGCGGACCGGTTGTAAAAAACCATATTAACGTTATCATTATACTTAAAAATGAAGTAATGACAACCGCTTTTTTAAAAGCAACTCTTTTTTTTGCAAGCCTGCGTACTTTATCGTTCTGCACTTTTTCAATCATATCAGCAATTACCTGTAAACTTTGATGCGGCGAAAAATCTTCCTCATTATTTTCAGTATTCATGTTAAGCTTTTATGCAGTTATAAATTATTGTTGATGGCATCATCACTTCTGTCTATTCCCCAACTTAAAAAACAACCAATAAAATAGAAACGGTTTGCCGGCGGCAAAATGGGTTGTTTGTTTACGCCATTGTAAGAATAAGTGTATCCATATACCTGGTTTTGCCCAAGCAAATTGGTAACACTTGCAAATAATACAATAAATGTTTTTGCATCTTTTTTTCCAAGGCTTGGCAAATATTCTGCGCTAAGCCCCATAGTGTTATAATTTTTTGTACGACCCTGATCGGCAATTTCAAACTTGGCTGAAGTGTTATTGAATTGAAGATCGTAATATGGCCGGCCTGTTGCAAAACTATAAGTGGCATTAAAACCCGCTTTCCATTTGGTTACAAAACGTTTTGCTACGATTGATGCAGTGTGTTTAGCTGCAAAATTTGGCTGCAGTACTTCAGGATAATTTAAGTAATCCCGTTTTGTATCGAGATAAGAATAGCTTATCCAGTAATCAAAATTTTTGAAAGTTTTTTTATCACGCAAAAAGAATTCAATGCCTTTTGCATAACCCGTTCCATCGTTATTATAATAAGGATAACTTTTTACCAGGTCAGCATATTTTTTATAAAATGCTTCTACCCGAAAAATTCTATTATCCCTGTTTACCTGATAATTAGCAATGTAGTGTGTGGCCTTTGTATAATTAAGCGATGTGTTATAAATGATCTCTGTGTTTAATGGCTTTTCATAAAATATTCCGTACGCCAAAGAAATTTGTGCGCCTTCACCTGTTTTGTATGCGAGCGAAATACGCGGGGCAATATCTGAATGTTTTATAACTGATGAATATTCATAACGTGCACCAAGTTTTAGTGCCAGTTCGTTTGTTACATATATATCGCTTTCTGCAAATGCTGCTGCATAATTATCTTTAAGTGTTGATGAAAAATTGCTGTCAACATTTATGTAATGGCTCGGATCATAAGAATACCAATATTCACCACCAAAACGGATGGCGCTTAAACCGCCAAGTTTCTTTTCAAAAACTTCTTTTACCTGTGCAAGATCCTGCCTGCTTTTTAAATGAAAATTTTTGCTTACCCAGGGTTCGTAATTAAATGTTTTAGGTTGATTGGAAGAATCCTGTACCTGCGATGTTATGTCATCTCTGTTGGTACTGTAACTCATACCAAGATTCATCTTCCATCCATTGTTTAAATTCTGGCGCCAGCTAAGATTGTTATACCAGTTATGGTTTATAATACCATAAGCATCTTTATACATCAAGCTATCAATATCTTGCCTGCGTAAACCAAGATGATCGTAATTAAATGTTGTATAATATTTAATAATGCCGCCATTTGTTTTTAAACGAAAGTTCGCATCACCGGAATGAAACTCGGGCATATCAAAATAATCAGGTGTTTGTTTTACAATATTGAAGTAGGCAACAAGGTTTACATAATCGTAGTCAATGCCCCAGGAAAAGTTTTTCTTTTTAGAAAGCTCCTGCACTCCGCCACCAACAATAATAGGAGATATGCTCGCTGTCGCGGCAGATTTTTCCGGCATATCAATAGATTCAAGAATTACGGCAGAAGATAAAGCCTGGCCATAAAGCGCAGAATAACCACCGGTTGAAAATACGGTTCCTTTAAATAAAAATGGAGAGAAGCGGCCACGGGTTGCAATATCAGGAACACTTGTGTAATATGGATTATTTACA
>JBDUEO010000461.1:0-3054 GCA_040002335.1 Parafilimonas sp.
TTGTTTTGGGAGAAAAGATCGCCACTGAAAATAAGGTGCGTTTTTTGAATTTTTTGAATGATACTACACTCATAAATAATTCTTCCTATTTTGCTGATGCAAGTCATTTGAATTATGAAGGCGCCGATATTTTCTCTAACAGACTGGTTGATAAAATAACCGGCAATAACACATTGAGTGAATAAAAACTCTAACGACAGTTTTGCCAGAACTCTGCTTTTGTTTCACGGCCAACTTTAAAACCAAATGACTATTTAATCGCTAAAAATCACCTGTGCAATTCACGCATAAGATGATACACACGCATTGAAAGTTCTTTCAATCTTGCCGTTACCTTTTCTTCGGTAACCGGCGTAAATATTGCAATAATATATTTGATGTGCCCATCGTCAACGATACCCACATCATTTGTATAAATACTCCACCAACCTGTTTTATGGAAATACATAGCATTGCGTGGTAATCCTAAAGAAAGTTTAGTGGTGTCCAGTTGCCTGCCAAGCAAGGCTTTCATCTGCATGCTTACCCATGGATTGATCAATTGATTGCTGTAAACTTTGTACATAAAGTCTGCTGCATGGAGGGCACACGTTGTTGTACTTGCTACAGTATCATAACCAGGATCTTCCAATTTCCTGCTTAAAAATTTCCGGGTAACCTCGCTGCCATACCAGCACATTTTATGAATGGTAGCATTAATGCTGTCGCGTGTTGCAATATCAATCATGCAATTGGCAGCAGCATTGTCACTTCGGGTAATCATTAAATCCAGGAGGTAGTTGATGGTAACGGTGTCGCCTGCCCGAAGAAGTGGCCTCGGATCATAACTAATTTCCTTTGACTTGTCAACATCATTAGGCGATTGCACAATATATTGCCTGGACAAGGAATAATCGCCATTGCTAACCTGCCTCAAAATCTCCATAGCCACATACATTTTATATACCGATGCCGGGTACACGAAATTGGAACAGTTCACACAACCTAATACAGGCCTCTTGCTATTTAAATCAATTACTGCAAAAGAAATTTGCTCCATGCCGTCCTCCGCTGCATCCCACGTACTGTCTAAGCCCACTTGCTTTACAATTTTGGCAAGTGAATCTGTAAAGCTTTTTTTCTGCTGAAAATAATTGGGAAATTGCGTTTGTGCACATAATGAAGAAACGCACAGGGAGAGAAATATAAGTGTCGTTATATATTTCAAATAGCAGGATTTAATTTGCCTAAATGATATTTTAATTTTTTCACGGGGCTTGCGATTTCATTTTTTCCTTATACTTTAGAAGTGTCTGTTGTGTTTGGGCATGAGTTTTATCAGCAAAAAATTTTGTTCCCCCTAATAGCCAACCTTTCAATCCGAATGCCTGCGATGCCCACTTGTGTAAATTAAAGCTATCAATATGTTTTACAATTTTAGAATCTTTAAATTCAAATTCTGCCTCCACAATATTATGCACTTTTCTTCCTGTTTTACTAAAGCTATACCAGGCTTCCCAATGAGCTGAGCCTTTCTTGAGAGAAGCATTAATATCACCAAATTCTATTTTTAAATCTTTTGCATTTGTACAAAGCATTCGCCACATCGCTTTTGCATCGTCTCCTTTTAATTCACCGAATACAGGATCACAAAAAACTACCTCATTATGGTAACAGGAAATCATAGTCTCAGCATCCGCAATTTGAAATGCAGTATAGAATTTTTCTATTAATGCTTTGCCGGGATTTATCATTAGAAAATTGAGAATAAGTCCGAAAAAAATTATTTGTTGAAAACGAAACCGCATTAAAACGACAAACCCACACAGGGATTTTCTTTTAAAACTTATCATCATTCACTTCAAGCCAATAGCCATCGGGATCCTGGAGATAGATTTGTTTTATACCATCGCCCCTGGTTTGGCTTACGCCCTGCTCTTTCTGAAAGTTGCCATATTTCACGCCAAGCTGATCCAGGTGTTTCATGAAATCTTCCAGTGATGGTACCCTAAAGGCTATATGAATATTTATATCATGTACGTCCTTTTTCTTTGCACCACTTACTACATGAAGCTGGCTGTGGGCACCGGTTCTAAACCAACTGTGCTTGCCATCGTGAAATGGTTCGGGTACTTGTGTTAGCTGCATTATATTTTTATAAAATGCCGTGCCCTTTTCCAAATCAACTACATATACTGTTTGATGATCAAAAACCGGGGATTGTGCTGCTGCCATACTATTCGCTTTTTGCAAAGCTATTGCAATAACTTTATCAGCAAGCGCTCCCATTATTTTGTAGCCTTCTGCATTAGGATGCACACCATCTTTTGAATATTCAGCCTTCATGCCCTTGCGGTCATCCACTACAGAAGAGAAATAATCCAGGTAAAAACAATCATTATTCAATGCATAATCTTTTATCCATTTATTTAAAGTGATAATTTTTTCTGCAGGTTGTAATCCCGGTTTCCAGGGGTAATCATAAACAGGCAATATCGATGAAAGAATTACCTGAATGCCGGCAGCCTTTGCAAGCTGTGTCATCGAGGCAAAATTATCTTCAATCATTTCAAGTGTGGAAGGGCCGGTGTTGCCGGCAATATCATTAGTGCCTGCCAATATCAATACCACTTTAGGCTTAAGTGCAATTACATCCTGGCGGAACCTTATGAGCATTTGAGGCGTTGTTTGCCCGCTGATGCCGCGATCAATATATGCCCTGCCTGCAAAGTATTCCGGTACGGAATTGATCCATGCATCTGTAATGGAATTCCCCATAAACACCACGCGGTCTTCATTGGCTGCAGGCAAACCAAGCTTGCTGTTTGCATCCCTGTAGCGGCCAAGGTTTGGCCAGTCCTGGGCATTTGACACAATTGGAAAAAACATACACATAAAAATTAAGCTAAAAATGTACTTCATAAAATATACTATTAATTGGTTTAGGCTAAAAAGTTTCTGTAGCGGGGTTGCCAATCCTAATCCTCATCAAGCGAAAGATTTAAAATCGGATAGGCTTGCGAAATTACCGTTGACGCCATTTGCTTTCCAATCCCATAAAATCTTCAAGATGGT
>JBDUEO010000462.1:0-3052 GCA_040002335.1 Parafilimonas sp.
TTGGATCAGATGGTTTCTTTTCTTTGTATTGGTCGAGTATCCATTCTAATGCAGAGCGGTTGCCAAGTTTATATTCCCATGCTTGTTTTGGTATGTTATGCAGTTCTGTGTTTTCGTCTAATTGTATTACGCCAATATCTTTTAATGCTTTCAGTTTTGCTTTAGGTTGTTCTTTAACAGCGATTTCTTTTCGTTCTAAATTGTATGGCACAACGGTTTCATAGTTGATATGTAAATCCATTAATTGCTTTCCCCATTTTGCCCATTGCCAGAAGTTATCATAAAATGGAATGCGTGGAAATTCTCTTTTTAAATTAAGCTCATACTTTTTTCTGTAAGCAGGATTATGCAACACTGCATATACATAATGAAAAATGCTTTCTTTAGTGATTTCGTCATTGGCAGGCAACGAAGCAATCTCTGCTGTTTTAAACTCTTCCCTTACTTCATCACTGTTTATATAGCATACAGGTGAAGATGATTCGTTTATTTTGTAATGTTCTTGAAACTGTTGTAATGCCCAATCAGAAATATTATCTATGCGTTCGCCTGATAAAGTGTACTGATAAAAGGGAAGACATTGAGCATAATCGGCACTAAACATCGCATAGTTTGTAACTACATCTGAAGCAAAAGAAGAAAATGGTTGTCTTTCACCTTGAAGAAAGCCGATTAATTTATTGTTACCATGAAATATTATCGGCATTTGATATTGCATTTCGTTTAGTTGCTTACTGAAATACAATTTGCGTTTCACGTATGGACGATATAGCGAAATAGTAATTAAAGATTCATCAAATTGATATTTCCGCCCCTTCGATAAATCGTTTTTTATAGCTCTTGACCATTTGATAGAATAATCAATTGCATTCCTGATTTCTTCCTTTGTTTTTAAAGAATGCTTTGCAACATCTTTATTATAACTATCAATTAAAAAATTTACTTTCTTTTCTAAATCTTTTTTGTCTTCATCATAAACCCATTCGTCTCTTGCAGTAACTACGCCTAATGAATACAATTCAAATATTGCCTCTTTTGTTTTACCGGCTTTCGCTTCTTTACTACAAGCAGGAATTAAACTTTCCCAATCATTATCAGCAATATTTATCCAATTATTATTTTTATCGGGAGTTATATTATCGAATTCTATATTTTCAATTTTATTTTCAGCAAACCAATTCAGCTTTTCTTCTTTGCGCCAAAAGTCATCCAATGCCATGTATTCAATCATGCATGGGTTTGGCTTTAATTGTTTATGTGTACTCTTTACTAAAAATAAAACAGCAACGCCTGTTTGTATGCCAAATACATTATGTGTTGTGCCCGCAATTTTAGGGTTTGCTCTTACATCGCTTCTTGTATCAATTATATAAGCATGGTCAAAATCCTGTTGTATTGTTTTTCTAAAACCATCAAATGTTCTGCTGTCAATAAAACTGCGGTTAGTTATAAATGCAATAACGCCGTTCTCATTTAACCTGTCCATTGCCCAACGATAAAAACGGCTGTACATATCATACAACTTTGTTTTCTGTGCTGTGCTATTCTTTATGTAAGTTTCTTTTATACGCTTGTCAATTTCTTTATATTCACGGTTTTTGTTATTATCATTTTCATTTTGCTGGTTGGCATTATACGGCGGGTTGCCGATTATCACACTTATCTTTCTTTCATTCTGCCGTCTTATACGCAATGCATTTTCTGCGCTTACACCAAACAAATCACCCTGCTTGCCTGCCCAGTGAAAACCTGTATTATCCAAAGTATCTACAAAACATAAATTATCAAACTCTGCATACTGCCCTGTTTTTTGTTTGTACGTGTATTCAATATTTAAATTGGCAATGTAATAAGGAAGAATGGCTACTTCGTTTGCATGTAATTCGTTCTTGTATTTATTCGCCAGCTTGCCTGCAGGTAAGTAATCAATAATATCACAAATAAAAGTTCCGGTACCTGTTGCAGGATCAAGTATCTCCACATTTTTATCGCCAAGCGTTTTGCCAAAATGTTTATGCAATAAATAATCTGTGCTGCGTATCATGAATTGCACAATTTCATTCGGCGTATAAACAATACCTAAACGGTCTGCCGCTTTTGGATTATAACCTTTATAAAAATTTTCATACACCACTTTTAAAAACTTTTGTTTTTCGTGATGGTCTGCAATAGAAGCGGCACGTGCATTAATGGTATCGTAATAATGTTTAATGCTGCCAAGCGTTTGCCTGCGTATAGCACCAGTAAAAAATGTTTCTACTACTTTATTCAGTTCGCGGGCAATATTGTTTTCCTGGTGAAAATGCGGTTCATCAAAAATGGTATTGAAGATGTCTGCACTTAAGATGTGCTGTATCATCATCTCCTTTACATCATCTGCCGTTATAGATGGATTGATAGATGCTATGCAGAGTTCAAGAAATTCCTTTTCCGCTTTTTGCATGGCGGCATTGCTTTGCTGCTGCGCTTCAATAATGTCGCGGATAGCCGTTGTAACTTTTGGAATATCTTCTTTAAACTTATTAATCGCTTCGCGAAAGTCCTGCACTTCCGGCCTTTCATATTTTAAAAACTCGGTAAGTATTTCATGCAGTTGTTCATCTTCGCGCATGTTTACGCGCATCACTTCATCACCATGCTGATACAACACGGCAGTCTGCGAATCTTCAAATAAAATATTATCTGAAGGATAGCCTTTACTGAACTTGTTTTTTATCTCTTCATTAATATCATCGCTTTCGTCTTTGCTTTCCCAATAACCCCAATCGTTGCGGATGCTGTCTTTAATAGTACCATCAGGCGTAATTATTTTTCCCTGTTTGTTTTTGGTAGATATTTCAGCGATCAGCATTAAATCTTTGCCGCGGGCATAATCATTTAAAAGATTATAAAAAGCATTGCGTATGGCAGTTTCTTTTTTGCTGCCGCCATAATGAATGATCTTTTCAAGCTCGTTATAATAATTGTTGATAGCGTAAAGGCTCATTGGGCTTCGTTAGATAAGTAGTCAGCCATAAAACTAAGCAATCAAAATAAAAAATACAAACTCACT
>JBDUEO010000463.1:0-3050 GCA_040002335.1 Parafilimonas sp.
TTTTCAATTTGTTTTACTGTACTCATATTTTTATTTTATATAATTTTTAAAAAAAAGTAATTAGTGCAAAGTTATGAATAATGGTATACTTTTGTAACCTGTTTACTAAAATAAAGTGGTTTACTTCTGGAAACCATCTAATTCAAATTTAAAATGGACCATAAAAGGAAATTACAATCCAAAGACATGTTAGCCCTGTGTGATGCGATGGACATACTCAATGGTAAATGGAAAATTGCGATCTTATGTTCATTGAATGAAAACAAAAAACGTTTTAAAGAACTGCAGCGCGATGTAGGGAAAATTACCGGGAAGATGCTTTCAAAAGAATTAAAAGAGCTTGAAATAAATGAGCTAGTAGAAAGGACCGTGTTAAACACCAAGCCCGTTACAGTTGAATACGAACTTACTTCTTACGGAGAGACTTTAGAAAAGGTGATTGAGGAATTGGTTAGCTGGGGATTAAAACATCGCAAACGAATTTTAAGAAAGAAATAATTTATTACAAATATTTTTCTTCATTAATTCTTCAACAATGTTAGGTTTAGGTCTGTCGTGTGTGCAAGAAATTCCGGTATAAACGCTGGATTCTCTATTGCTCATGATTTGGAATTGGAGAAAAAGAGTTTATATATCCTAAACACTCTCCCACTAAATTTTTACTGCCTATAAATATCGGTACCCGTTGATGAATATTTGAAGGCTGGATGTCAAGAATTCTTTGTGCACCGTTCAATGCCATGCCTCTTGCTATTTCGATAATAAAAGCAAAAGGATTGCATTCATACATCAGCCGCAATTTGCCATTGGGATTATCTGTTGTTAAAGGGTACATAAAAATACCGCCTTTAATAAGTGTGCGATGAAGATCTGCAACCATGCTGCCGGTAAATCTTTGTGTTAAGGGGCCTCCGTCTTCCTTTGTTTTATTCTGCAAAATGTCAATATATTTTTTCACGCTTCCTTCGTACTGACTGTAATAACCCCCGTTTACTGAATAGATTTTCCCGTCTTCCGGACATATTATATCCGGGTGACTTAAACAAAATTCACCAATAGAAGGATCAAGTGTAAAACCATTGACCCCTCTTCTTGTCGCATATACAAACATAGTTGAGGAACCATAAACGATATAACCCGCAGCTACCTGTTTTATACCCGGCTGAAGAAAATCATTAATAGTGCAGGGCTTTCCCAATTCACTTATCCTCCGATACACCCCAAAAATAGTCCCGATAGAAACATTTGTATCAATATTACTGCTTCCATCAAGAGGATCAAACATTACTACATACTTACTATTATTGCTGATCTTGTCATCAAAGATTACAATATCTTCCATCTCTTCGCTTGCGATACCTGCACAGCTTATACCACCCTGTAATACTCCGATTATCTGGTTATTGGAAAATACATCTAATTTTTTAACCTGCTCTCCCTGAACATTGGTTAAATTGGCATCTCCAATAATATCAGCAAGGCCAGCCTTGTTTACTTCTACATTAATGCGCTTTGCTGCAAGGCTTATATCACGAAGCAAAGTACTCAGTTCACCGGTGGCATTGGGTATTTTACGATATTGCCGGATAGTAAATTCATCGAGCGTTGGAAAATTTCTATTTATCATATTTCTTTGTTGTGCAATTCAGAAAACAATACTGCTATTGTTTTCTGAAGATTCATCATCTCTTTTTTATCAGCTTCTTTTATTACCTGTGAGCCAATTCCAATTGAACCAGCGCCACTAGATAAAAAGTTATTCCGGATTTCAATTTTATAAGCGGAGATAACAGCCATTTTAACCCCTAAATTTGAGCTTTGCAAGCTATCAATTCAAATTCATTTATTAGATAAAGGTGAATTTGATTGCAATTCCTCTGCGCTCACATAAGCTTGCAATTGCTCATTTTTATGGAATGAGCCCATTAAGAATAAAACAATTGCTAATCCTATCAGTGCTAATACACCATAGCCTACGAATAAATAATTATAACCGGCAATATAATTGTACTGAGTTGAAATATATGCTATTGTAATGCCCGATAGGGATTGGAATAGCGCACCACCGAGACCGCTTCCAATACTTCCAAGCCCCCAGACAGAAGCTGCTGAACTTTCAGGTATAACATCTGGAACCAATGCCAGAGAATTAGCCGTATATGAGGTATAACCGAAACCGACTGTGGCGAAAATGATGAGTGCTGTTACGGGCGAAGTTATAATAAACGGCGCCATAAGTAGCGGTAATACCATAATACCAATTGAAACGCCTAATGCTATTCTCCTGGCTTTGGGTATTGGTATTCCCTTGTCAATAATAAATTGAGTAAAATATCCTCCCAAGATATTCCCAACATCTGCGACTATGAATGGAAGCATAGCATACCAACCTATTTGTTTTAAACTAAAGTGATGAACATCTACTAAATACCTGCCTATCCAAAATGTTACAAAATACCAGATAGGGTCTAAAAAAAATTTTGAAAGTGTAAACATTGAAACAAAACGGGTTCTAAACAACTTCATTGGCGGAATGACTCTGGGTTTGACAGAATTTAAAGTTCGTTTGGGTGTATAATAAATAAACCAGAATGCTATTAACCATACATAACCGACTACAGCAAGAATAATGAATGTTTCTCTCCATCCATAGCTTATTGCTGCATAAGCCACTAATGGAGGAACTATAATTGATCCAATTGCTGAACCGGAATTAAAAATTCCAGAAGCCGTAGAACGTTGACGTGGGGGGAACCATTCCGTTGTTAATTTAAGCGCGGCTGGCCAATTACCCGCTTCTCCGGTTCCCAAAAAAAACCTTGCAACCCCAAACTGTAAGGGCGTTTTAGCAAATGCGTGAAAAAGGCCGGCAGTATTCCATAAAAGCATACACAAAGAATATCCTATACGTGTCCCTAATCTGTCAATAGCAATCCCAGAAAACGCATTCGATATAGTATAGGCTACGAAAAAAGCAGCTCCGATATATCCAAATTCTTTATCTGTAATGATATGTCGCAACTCGCCAATGGAACTCAAATAATTGAATG
>JBDUEO010000464.1:0-3048 GCA_040002335.1 Parafilimonas sp.
TTGTTCTGCTTTATCTAACGGCATTTCCTTTATCTCAACTCCAAAGGGAACAAGTATTGCATTTCGTTTTTTAACCATTAAATTATTTACAGCAAAAGCTATGTCTTCATTGGTTTTAAAAAATACAGTATCAGCATTTTTATAAGCCCATTTTTCGTAGATCCTTAAAAATTTATACCATGATTTATTGAGTGTTTTAAAACGTTCAAATTCTATATTATGCGAATGAACAAACCATTTTATATTCAACGTTTTTTTCATCAACCAACCCATCCACGCCATGTATGGATGCTCGGTTATAATATTTTTAATGTTGTTCTGTTTTATTATTTTTTTAATTGAGGCGATGTAAAACGGACTTAAATACCTTGATCTTTTATGGCTGAATAACGGTATCATTTTATACGTTTCAGCAAGTTGTATTTCATTATCATTTACTGAAACAGCAGTCAACTGATTTTCTTCGCCAAGATATTTACAAAAAAAAGCAATGCCTTTTTGGCCACCCATTTGAGCAGGTAAAATTTTGTAAGGAATTATATCGAGAATTTTTGCCAAAAAATTTTTTGCAAAGATGCGTTTTAGAAGAAATCAGGAATTGTATTTGCGCACAAGGCTTCCTGCTAAACCAGCGAAACCGGAAACCAATCCGCCAATTAAAGCAGTTATCAATATTAATAAAATTGATGAACCATTTAATGGAAGCACTTGAGCTACTTTTTGTGAAAGCAAATGATTGTTAGCGTTATCAATTATCATCGCCATAATTCCCCATAATAAAAACAAACCGAGAAATGTTGCTACAAAAGCAATAAAAGGCTTTTGATGAATAAATAATGCAACTATAAAAGAGCAAACTGCAAAACTCCACCATGTAAAATATAAGGGTGCAGCATAACCAAGTAATGCAGTTAATAAAACAACAACTATAAATTTCATGTACACATTTTAGTTTTTACTAAAAACAATTTTTCCTAAAAGGTTTTTTTGCGATGCGATTACTTCCTGATTGTACAAGTGGATGCGATAATATTTTCCTGCAGCCCAGGTGTTAATAAAATCGTCGTAATATTTACTACCGGGATTACCACTTTGTCCGCCGGGATAAACGCCGTAAGCATTTATATCATCTGTTAATTCAACAATCATTCTCCAGCTTGGGCCATGGTTTTTTTCAAACGCATTTATAATATCCTTTCCGCCGCCAACATCTAAATGCAATTTGCTAAAGGCAGGAATTTTAAGCAGATGCATTATGCCGCCATCTTTATATCTTCCCCATTCAAGTACATTATTTTGCTTTGCATTTTCAAGCACAGGAACAATGCTTTTAAATGCAGCAGTAACATCATCTTCAACTGTTTCATGCTCAGGTGTATTTATATCATCAGCAAATAATTTTGCGGAATCTTTTTTAAGATCATTAATTAATGTAGCTGGATCAATAACGGGCACAGGTAACGATGACTGATGTAATTCATCGCCATAAATTTTACTTATGGAACTATCAACCCAAAGTTTAAAAATGGTTGCGCCAACAGAAGAAGAATCATTCATTAAATTCCATGATGAAAGTGTTACCAGGTAATTTCTTTCAGTTGTGTTTAGTTTGGAAAAAGACACGTTATTTAGTAACACCGGCAAACCTTCTTCAGCCAATAAATTATAAAAATTGGTTTGCAGTTTTTCCATGTCATGGGTTGTTATGTTTTGCATAGAAGATAAATACCTGTTGATCAATCTTCCTCTATAATAAGAATAATTACCCGGCATGTAATACGGATAAGTTTTTACATCGTAAGGGTTTTGATTGGCGCTGCTAACAAAACCTCTTTCCGGGTTATGCATCATCATTTCTAAGCTATCCGGAATGTATGCCTGCCATCTGTAACTGCTATCGGTGCCGGGCATAATAAAATCGCCTTGCCTGTACCATAATGCCGGAAATTTTCCTGCCTGGTGAATTGCAATGTCGCCAGCCTTATCAGCAAACACAATATTTTGAGATGGACATTCAAAAGTTGAAGTTGCTTCAACATAATCATTATAATTTTTTGCGCGTATCAACTTTAAAATTGAGCCAGGCTCATTACTTTCTTCGTGCGCCTGCCAATGCACAGCATAATATTTATTTGTATGCAGTTTATCAGGATAATGCGGATCGTACATTACCGGGCCAAAAACTGTTAAGGCAATATGTTCCGTATCTGTTGGCTTATCTCTTATCTTAATAATTTCATCGCGCATCTCTGCATTTTTCCAGTCGCCGTCGTACCAATATTGCTGCATTGTACTATCACGAAATTTTATCTCATAATAATCTTTTACATCTCTTTCTGCATTTGTTAGTCCCCATGCACAACTATCATTAAAACCAATTAAAATATTTGGAGCACCGGGTAATGAAACGCCGTAAACATTAAAAGCAGGCGTAGAAATTTGCATTTCAAACCAAAGTGAAGGAAGGTTTAAACCAAGGTGCGGATCGTTACATAAAATTGGCCTTCCGCTTTTTGTTTTACTACCGGCGACAGCCCAATTATTGCTACCATTATTTTTATTGGGTTTGATGGCTGCGTTTAATGGCGAAACGTCTGCTTTATAATTAAAATAAAGTGAATCAACAGTTGAAGGCGGCGTTATAACAGGTATGTTTTTTAATGAAGGTAAAGCAGTTGTAATGATGGGTTCCGATGAATCAATTACATAAGGAAATAATGCTGCATACTGCATTTTTGTTAATACTGATTTTGCGTTTGTCTTTTCAAAATCTTCATCATAACCGGCAAGATCGAAGGACATATATTTTATCATCAAAGCAGATTTCATATTTGTCCATTGCTCTGGTTTATAATTAAGCAATTTGTATTCTAAAGGATAATCTTTTTCATTTAAAGAATTAATGTACGCATTTACACCGGCTGTATAAGAATCGCAAGCTGATTTTGTAAGCGGATCGTTTTCTATGGCATGCAATGTTTTTTCTGCACTATATACCATTCCCAACCTTCTGAAAAATTTATCAATCTTTAAAAAATTGGTGCCGTT
>JBDUEO010000465.1:0-3043 GCA_040002335.1 Parafilimonas sp.
CTCCCTTTAAAAGGCTTTCACAAACAATGGTTTCTTCTCCCCGAACAGAGAGATCGTTTAAAATCTTATAAGTTACAATTGCGGTAACAACGGTCCCATTATAGATTGATCGTTTTTCTTCGTATCCGTTGTCATTTACTTTTTTGTTTTTAGTGATCTCTTTTGCGCCATCCAGGTAAATACGCAGCGTGTTACCGTTTACTTCAATATTTATTTTACCCTTATCAACGGTACTGTTTTCAATGGTTACACTTTCTTCATTTCCCTCAACGAAGGTTACTTGTATGTGTGGGCTTATTATCACTTTGTTGAAGTGGTTTACATTAGTTTTCGTTTGAGCGAAAGTTTGAGAAAGCGAAAAACTTATAAGTATCGCTATGCAGTATTTAATTTTCGGCATGATATATTTTTTTAAAATGTTTTATTTTTTATTCACTTCTTAAAGTTTTCATCCCGAAATGATCAGGATTCGTTTTGCTCATTCCGTTCGCAAAGACTCAACAGGGTTTGCTATCGCTGCTTTTATTGCTTGAAAACTTACCGTAATAAATGCAATCAATGCCGACGTACATCCCGCCATTACAAATACCCACGCTGAAATAGGAACACGATATGAATAAGAAGCGAGCCAATGATTCATTGCAAACCATGCAACGGGCGAAGCAATTAAAAATGAAATCACCACCAGCCTTAAAAAATCTTTTGATAATAATGCAACAATGCCCTGAACACTTGCTCCTAACACTTTTCGCACACCAATTTCTTTAATGCGTGATTGTGCTACAAACGTTGCAAGCCCAAGTAATCCAAGACATGAAATAAAAATGGTAAGGCCTGCAAATAAGCCGGCAAGCGTTCCTGTTTGTTTTTCATCCTGGAATTTATTATCGTATTCCTCGTCATAAAAACGAACATTAAATGGATACTGCGGATTATATTTTTTAAAAACGGCTTCTGCTTTTTGTAGGCTTGCTGCAATTGAAGGATTTGGATTCAGTCTAAAATTGATTACATTAAGAAAAATTGGTCCTGCAATAATCATCGGCTGAACCGGTTCGTATGGTGTGGTTAGTATAAAATCTTTTATTACACCAATTACATGGCTGCTGGTATTTTGGAAACGAATATTGGTTCCAATTGGATTTTTTAAGCGCATTACTTTTACAGCCGTTTCATTCAATAAACATGCATTTGAATCTGTTTTGTATATATTCACATCAATGCCTCTGCCCTGGATAATTTTAGTGCCCATTGTTTTTATAAAATCATTGTCGGCGGAATACAAATAAAAATTAGTTTTTTTATCATCTTCGTTACTCCCATTCCAGGAAAAACCGAAGCTAGCAACCCAGCTTTCTGTAATGGGCGAATTGGTTTGTGCAACCGCAGTTGCTGCTCCGGTTGATATCAAATCATGCTTTATCAGTTCATAATTTTTTTGCGCATCACCAAACTCAATAAGGAATGCAAGATTGTCTCTTGAATAACCGGCATCTCTTTTTTGTGCATAGTTTATCTGGTCTTTAATTATCAGTGTACAAATGATAAGTGTAATGGCAAATGTGAATTGAAGCACCACCAAAATTTTGCGTGGCGTTACAACTTTATCAGCTTGCGTAAATCTTCTTTTTAAAACTTTTACAGGTTTGAATGAAGAAAGATAAAATGCAGGATAAATACCTGCGAGCAATCCGGTAAATACAACAAAGCCAATTGCAAACAGCCAGTAATTAAGATTATTAAACTGGATAAATAATTCCAATCGCAACAATTGATTATATGCCGGTAAAACGAGTTGTATAATAAAAATGGCAAGTATGCCTGCAATAAAAGCAAGCAGTATGCTTTCGCTGATGAATTGTATTACCAGCCACTTTTTCTGCGCACCTGCAACTTTTCTTATGCCAACTTCTTTTGCACGTTTTTCGCTTCGTGCTGTGGAAAGGTTTACAAAATTGATGCAGGCAATAATTAAGATTAATGCAGCAATGATGGCAAACAACTTTACACGTTCTATTCTGCCACCAACATATTTTCCATTTTCTTCTTTTCCATACAACCATGTATCTTTTAACGGTTGTGTAAATACCTGCGTGGTTAATGCTTCAGCGCCGCCCTTTGTATGATTAATAGTGATGTTTTTTATTTTATTATCAAATGCTGCCTGTGAAGCGCCGGGCTTTAATAAAATATAAGTAAGCACATGGTTGTAAGTCCAGTTGCTGTCGTCCGTATGTTGTTGCGCTGAATATGCCCATGGAAGTACATATCCAAAACTAAATCTTGAATTTGACGGAATATCTTTTAAAACACCTGTTACGGTAAAGTAATCAGAACTATCAACACGAACTGTTTTACCAACTGCATCTTCCTTTCCAAAAAGTTTTATTGCTAATTGCTGTGTAAGAACAATGCTGTTTGGATTGTTTAATGAGGTTGCAGCATTGCCATTGAGCAAAGGCAAACTAAACATTGATAAAAAACCGGGATCAGCAAATACGCCCTGAATGCTGAAATGCTTATCGCCATTGCTTAGTAAAAAATTTGCGGTATGTTCATCTAAGCGAACAACATCTTCCACTTCAGGATAATCTTTTCTCAATGCAAGCCCAAGCGGTTTTGGCGTTTCGTTCCATGCGAACATTTTTCCATTTACTTTATCGCGGTTATTAGCGAGATAGATGCGGTCAGTTTTTGTATAAAAACTGTCGTGGCTGATTTCATTTTGAATCCACAATAAAATAAGAATAGCGCTTGCCATTCCTATGGTTAACCCAAAAATGTTAATGGCAGAATAAAATTTATTCTTCATCAGGCTGCGCCATGCGGTTTTGAAATAATTTATAAACATAGTAGAAGTTTTATGTTTTAAACTTTATGTTATAACTTTTATTAACGATTATTCATTCAAAATTCACATTCATCATTCACTTCTCAAACTCTTTACCGGATTTGCCATCGCCGCTTTTATCGCCTGGAAGCTTACGGTTATGATCGCGATTGCGACAGCGATCAAACCGGCAACTGCGAAAATCCACCAGAT
>JBDUEO010000466.1:0-3039 GCA_040002335.1 Parafilimonas sp.
CATCAGTTGATGTTTCAAATGTTACAGATGATGGCAAAAATATCCAGTCTTTATACCGTTGCAGGCAACCGAGCGAAATGGTTTTGATGGAAGTTTCTTCACCCATATCTACTGTGGCAATCATATCTTCTTCTGAAAAGCCATGCCAGTATTTTCCAACATCGTAAGTGCCCCGCACACCATCGGTTAAAGCATTAGGACCATCTGCCATATAATATTTGCTAACGGGATTGGTATAGGTTACCTCAGCCCCAATGGCTTTATGCATTACAAAATTTTGCACGGCAGCTTGTTTACTCATTATTTTACCTCCTATTGCTGTAGCCGCTTTTAAATGCAAGGAAGTATTTATATTGATTGGAGATTCGTACTTATCGCTTTGCAAAGTTGGGCTGCTGCCATCAAGCGTAAAATAAATTGCTGCATCTGGTATTTCAGAAGTAAGCGTTATTAATAATTTTTTGTTTTCAGATAAAGGCTTTATAACGGGTGTAAAATTGCCTTTTGAATAATTGTATCCTTTCTCATCAAACGCATTAAAATCATATTGAAGGCGCTGATAAAAATCAGTCCAGTTTTTATCAGCGGCAGGCGTCCATAATGCTTCGGCCAATGCAAGCATGCGTGGCAGCACCATATATTCCAAATGCGATACGGTTGAAATATATTCCGTCCATACATTGCCCTGGGCACCTAAAATATGTTTTGCTTCAACGGCTGTTAATTCTTTGGAAACAGGGTTGTAATCATACACCATTTTCAACGTATTGAACCCGCCATTGGCAACAGGTTCATCATCGGGCATAGCCTGGTATTGATTAAAATAAAGCGGCGTTCCGGGTGTCATTACTACATCATGCCCCATTTGCGCAGCTTGTATGCCGCCGGCTTCGCCACGCCAGCTCATAACCGTTGCTTCAGGTGCAAGCCCGCCTTCTAAAATTTCATCCCAGCCAATCATTTTCCTGTGTTTGCTTACAATAAATTTTTCTATCCGCTTTATAAAATAACTCTGCAGTTCATCTTCATTTTTCAATCCTTCTGCTTTCATTCTTGCCTGGCATTTCACACAATTTTTCCAGGATGTTTTATCCACTTCATCGCCGCCGATATGAATATATTCAGACGGAAATAAATTGATGACTTCCGTTAAAACATTTTCCAAAAACAAAAAAACACTGTCGTTACCCGCGCAATAATTTGATGACATGTTGGTGTAGTTACCTCCGGTTAATGGCAGTTGCGCCTGTTGCGTGCAACTGAGATAAGGATATGCGGCAATGGCAGAAGCGACGTGGCCGGGCATTTCAATTTCTGGGACAATGGTTACATTTCTATCGGATGCATATTTAATAATATCTTTTATTTGTTCCTGCGTATAGTAACCACCATAAGTTGCAGCTTCGCCTTCTTCAGCCTGCGGCCTCGTGCTCCAGTCTTTATCATTTTCGTCCACCCGCCAGGCACCGGTACTGGTAAGCAAAGGATATTTTTTTATTTCGATGCGCCAGCCCTGGTCATCTACCAAATGCCAGTGAAAAACATTGAGTTTGTATGCGGCCATCAGGTTAATATATTCCTTAATCATTTCAGGAGAAAAAAAATGGCGGCTTACATCAAGATGCATACCACGCCATGAAAATTGCGGGTAATCTTTTATTGCCATGCACGGAACTTCTAAAGCGGCATTGGTGCGTATTTGCGGCAGTGTTTGAAACAATGATTGCATACCATAAATAATTCCTGCTTTTGTATTGGCAATAATTTCTATTGATGCAGGCAATACATTTAGCAAATAACCTTCATCGCCAATGCCTGCTATTTTTTTGATTAATAAATGAATGGCTTTTTTATTAAGAGTATTTAATGACAAACTGTATCCGCTAATATTTTTTATATAGGATGTAAAGAAGTTTGCTGCCTTTTGCAAATCAGTACTGTGTTTATCAAAAACAACAGATGTATTTTCAGTTATTAAAAAATAACCGTTATCTATTTGCAGGCTTACAGGCTTTGGTATAATGTTTACTGGTTGCTGTGCAAATAACAACGATGGTATTAATATTAAACAGGCAAGCAAAATTTTTCTATTCATGTATATATTGTTTATCCGATTTTTATAATGCAAGCGCAAAAAAACCTCTTGTGTAATTATGGAATTTATACAATGTACCATTTCTTTTTGCTCATTTGGTACATAATTGAAACACATTCGCATGGGCATAGGTTTCGGAAATTGAACTTATTTACAAATCAAAAGTAAAAGCATCTGACCGCCCTAAAGTAACAACATCACATGATGCTTACAAATTGCTCAACCAAAATTGGGATGAAAACAAGATTGAGTTTGTTGAACAGTTTAAAGTATTGTTTTTAAACAGAGCAAATAAAGTTTTAGGAATTTATCAATTGTCAACCGGCAGTGTTTCCGGCACTGTCGGTAATCCTAAACTGGTATTTGTGGCTGCCTTAAAAGTTAATGCAAGTAACATTATACTTTGTCACAATCATCCATCTGGAAATCTATAACCAAGCCACGTGGATGAAGAGTTAACACAAAAAATAAACAGGCGGGAAAATATCTTGATCTCACTGTAATTGGTCATTTAATTATTAACAATGAAAGTTATTATTCATTCGTTGACGAGGGCTGCTTTAAGCCCTTTTTGTTTAGGCTTCCTATGCAACCTGCTATGCTGTTTCATTACCACTTTAAAGAGCCTCTGAGTTGCAGTGTGCGTTGCAAGTAAGTCCGGTAGTTGCAAGTAAACATAGAAAGATATTCGTTTTCATCCTTCAACGCTAAACCTACATATAGTCACGTTTATAAAACCAACATTGCATCTCCGTAAGTTGAAAATTTATACTTGTCTTTTATTGCCTTTTTGTAAGCCTCCATTATAAGGTCATAACCAGCAAAAGCGGCGGTTAAAATAAGTAAGCTGCTTTTAGGTAAGTTGAAATTAGTAACTAAGGCATTAGCGACATTAAATTCGTATGGTGGATGAATAAAATTATTTGTCCAGCCTTCACTTGGCT